>NZ_WWIA01000959.1 GCF_009870065.1 Streptomyces sp. SID5785
GTCATCGTCCTCGCCCACTCCCTCTCGCTCGCCTCACAGGGGCAGGGTGATCCAGATGCTCTTGCCCCGGCCGTCGGTGTCGCCCCGGACGACGGCGGTGCCGCCCAGGCCATGGGTCAGCTCCATGACGGTGCCCAGTCCGCCCGCCGCCGAACCGGCCGAGGCCCGCGGCAGCGTGGGCCGGAGCGGATGGCCGTCGTGCACACCGAAGGCGAGACAGCCGGCGCCGCCCGCGAAGACCACGGTGACGGTCGGCGCGGAGTCGGCGGCGTGCCGGACGCTGTTGGTGACGAGTTCGCTGAGGATGAGCAGGGCCGGGTCGACGGCCGGGTGGTGCGGATTGACCCCCCACTCGGCGAACACCATCTGCGCGGTCTCACGGGCCAGCCGCACCGCCGAGCCCTCGGCGGGCACGGTCAGGGCGTGCCGCAGGGGCAGCGCCTGCACGGGCGCGGTCACCGCGGGCACCGGCCGGCCGTGTCGTTCTTCTCGCCCACCCGCACGCGGTTCCCTCCCGACGACGACAACACCGGCGACAGCACCAGCGCCGGCGACGCCACCATCTAATGAATTGCCAAGTTTCGCAATTCTGCGAATCCGCGCCGCTCCCCCGCTTGTCCGTACACCGGTCCGCACGTGCCTGTACGCGGGTCCGCACGCTGGTCCGTTCATGTGTCTTCGCGGAGTGGCGACACCGATCATCGGACATACCGGTTGATTCTCGAGGCATGACTGCCACCTCCAGACGCAGGACGACATGGCGCTCGCGGGTGAGCTCGACGGGCCTCGCGTGCGCCGTGCTCGCCGGGGCGCTCCCGGTCCTCACGCTCGGCCTGGCCGCGGCGCCCGCCGCTGCACTCCCGCTGCCCGGCGGGCTCGGCCCGTGCGTGCCCGGCGACTGCCCCGACCCCTACCCCCCGGTGAACAACGGCACGATCGCGGGACGCGACAACGCCGTCAACATCTTCGTCGGCGACGACTTCCTCGTCCGGGGCGGCGCCGCCGAGGCCGAGGGACGCAGCGTCGTCCTCGGCGACTTCGACATGAACAAGTCGGCCTCGGCCGGCCAGGTCTACAACATCGGCGAGGCGGGCGTGGGCTCCCGCGTGCCGCCGCCCGTCGGCGCGGACTGGCTGACGACCGGCGGCGGCGTGAGCGTCGCCGGTGACCAGCGCCTCCTCGCGGAGGACGGCGTCGTACGGCACGCGGGCGGCCTGACCGGCACGGTCGAGGCCCAGAAGACCGTGCAGGACGACGAAGCCGTCACCCCGTACGACGGGCTGCGCGACCAGCTGACCTCCGCCAGCCGCTGCTACGCGCGCGTCGACGGCGCGAGCCGCACGCCCACCGGCACCGCCGTGAACCGGGGCAGCGAGATCGTCTTCACCGGCGACGGCACGTCCGAACTCCAGGTGTTCAACGTCGACTTCGACCTCGCCGGATCGGGTGGCGGTCAGGCCGGCATCTCCTTCGCGAACATCCCCGCCGACGCCACGATCCTGGTGAACGTCCTCGGCAGCCACCGCACCATCAACACGTACAGCGGCGGCATCGACGACACGACCGACCCCCTCAACGCCTACCGCGACCGCCTCCTGTGGAACTTCCCGGACGCGACCACGGTGGATCTGAAGGGCACCGGCCAGTTCCAGGGCAGCTTCCTGATGGGCGAGCAGACCTCGATGACCACGGTGTCACTGCCGGGGATCAACGGCCGGTTCTTCACGACCGGGTCGCTCACGCACACCAGCGCCGAGGGCGGCGGCGGTGGCCAGGAGTTCCACAACTACCCGTTCAACGGCGATCTGCCGGACTGCTCGAGCGCACCGACCGCCGTCGGCCAGGTCAGCGTGCTCAAGGAGGACGCCGACACCCACGCCCCGCTGCCCGGCGCCGAGTTCGAGCTGTGGCAGGAGTCCAACGGGACCGCCGGCCTGCAGACCTCGGGCGACACCCCGGACACCAAGGTCGGCGGCACCTACACGACCGGCAGCGACGGAGTCTCGTCCAGTGCCGTGGGCCTCGGCTCCTACTACTGGCGCGAGACCGCGGCGCCACCCGGATACGAGCTGCCGGACCGGGTCGTGCACGGACCGCTCCGTCTCACCGCGCAGAACGCCCAGGCCGGCGTGCGGATCACGGTGGCGAACGACCCGGTCGACGTCGGTCCCGGGCCCACGACCGGTTCGCTCCACCTGGTCAAGAAGGACGCCAAGACCGGCTCCCGCCTGGAGGGCGCCGTCTTCGAACTGTGGCGCGAGAGCAACGGCGTGGACGGTCTGCAGACCACGGGCACGAAGCCGGACACCAGGAGCGGCCCCGGGTGCGCCACGGACGCCACCGGGACCTGTGACTTCACGGCGCTGCCGTTCGGCACCTACTACCTGCGTGAGACCGCGGTCCCCGAGGGCTACCGGCTGCCCGCCAGGCCCGTCTCCGGCCCCTACGAGGTGACCGAGGAGAACGCCTCCGCGGGCATGAACGTCACCCTCACGAACAAGCGGGGCGAGCCGGGCAAGGGCAAGTAGCCGGACTCCGCACGCTCACCCGTCCGGCCGCCCAGCGATGGGCGGCCGGACGGGTGCGCTGCTTCGCTGACAGGGACGCACCCTCTGCCGACCGCGCCCGTCAGGAGCCCCCATGAAGTCCGCCACCGCCGCCCGCCTCCTCGGCGTCCTGACGGCTCCCCTGCTGTGCGGCCTCGCGGCCTGTGGTCAGGCCCACGCGGCGACGGCCGGAGCCGGCGCGGCGGCCGCGTGCACGGCGCCGACGGGTCCGTACCAGCGGCAGTTGGAGAAGGCCCTCGACCGCCCCGTCGACGGCGTCCAGTCGGAGGCCGACTGCGCGGCGATCCGCGACCTGCAGACCCGGCACAAGATGTCCCGCAAGGACGGCTACGCCGACCTCGGTACGTACCGCACGCTGGTCGCCCTCCAGGCCCGGCCGAACCCCAACGCCGCGGGCCACTGCCCGGTCCGCGCCTCCAAGGTGACCTGCGTCGACCTGGACCGGCAGCTGCTGTGGGTGCAGCAGGGCAAGAAGATCCCGTTCCCCGCGACGCCGATCCGCAGCGGCCGGGACACGGAGGAGACCCGGCCGGGCTGGCACACCATCTACTGGCGCGACATCGACCACGTCTCCACGATCTACGACAACGCGCCGATGCCGTACTCCCAGTTCTTCGACGGCGGGCAGGCGCTGCACGGGCACCCGGGCGAACTGTTCGACGGCGGCGGCTCGGCCGGCTGCGTCAACCTCACCGTCAAGGACGCGAAGACCCTGTGGAACCTGCTCGCGAAGGGCGACAAGGTCTACGTGTGGGGCACAAAGCCGGGCACCCGCGACTGAGCGCCGCGCTCAGTCCCCGGCCGGCTCCCGGCCGGCCGGGCAGCGCTGCGGGAAGGTGCCGAGCTCGGCGATGCGGTAACCGTCCGGATAGCCGCGGACGGTGGAGCTCTGGCGCGCGAAGAACGGCTTCCGGCGCGGCGGCAGCAGCCGGACGAGCCGCCCGCGCAGCCGCATCCCGCCGCGCACCGCGCGCTCCAGCGCGGCGGGCGGGTGCGCGTAGCCGAAGGCGGTCCGCAGCGGCGGGTCCATGAGGCACAGCGAGCCTGCGCGCACGAGCGGGGCGAGCGGTGCGGGGTACCAGGACGCCATGAGGCCGAGCGTCGCCTCGGACACCGCGCGGCCGCCCTCCTCGTACGCGAAGTGCGCGCGCTCGTAGTCCTCCATGAGCTGCTCGAACTCCTCGAACGTCGCCGGGATGTCGCTGATGTTCATGCGCGCGCCGAGGGCCCGGTAGTAGTTGGTGGCCGCCCGCACCTCGTGCCGCGAGTAGGGCCGCCAGCCGTAGTCGTCGAGCCAGCGCTTGGGGACGACGACGAACGTCGCGAGCACGTAGCGGAAGTCGTCGTCGGAGATGGCGTACGCGCGGTGCATCCGGTTCATCCGGCGGATCGCCTCGCGACCCTGCGCCGAGTCGAGTCCGTGCTCCCCCGGGGCGTCGAGGATGAGCACGGTGTCGTCGTAGCGCTTCTGCGGGCGGGCCGTGAACTCGCCGGTCCCGAGCAGCAGTCGGCCGATGCTGGGCACCGCGTACGTGCGGTACAGGGCGAAGCCGAGGGCCTGCATCGTGTCCCACGGGAACTCGTGCGTGGAGCTGATCCGGTAGATCTCCTCGAAGTCCCGCTCGGGGTCGAGGCGGCGGATGTGCTGGAGCCAGTGGGCACGGTGCACGAGGATCCTCCCCAGGAGCCGGTACGGGCTGCGGCGCTCCCATGATTCCGGCCCCGGGGTGTACGGGTCCAGCCGTCGGCGCGCCGGCCGTGCGGGCCCGTCGCTTTCCGGCTGCGGCGGCGTGCGGGCGGGCGACCGTTGTGCGGAGCGCGGTGCGGTGGGGGCGGTGGCGTGCGGCGCGCCGGACAGGAAGACTCGTCCGCATGATCTCGGTGGTGCAGAACGTGGCGATCGACTGTGCGGACCCCTATGCGCTCGCGCGGTTCTGGAGCGCGGTGACGGGCTGCCCGCCCGACCCGGAGGACGGTCCGGACGCCCGGGAGACGCGGGTGCAGCTGACGGAGGGGCCCGCCCTCTACTTCAACCGGGTGCCCGAGCCCAAGACGGGCAAGAACCGGGTCCATCTGTGTCTGCGCCCCGACACCACGCGGGACGCGGAGGTCGGCCGGCTGCTCGCCCTCGGGGCCACGCTCGTCGCGGACCGCCGCGCCCCGGACGGCACGGGCTGGGCGGTCCTCGCCGACCCCGAGGGCAACGAGTTCTGTGTGCTGCGCAGCGCCGGGGAGAAGACGGACGCCCTCTAGGGACGTGAACGGGGCCTCAGGCGAGCCCCAGTTCGCGGGCGCCGAGGGGCGCGAAGTGGCGGTCCACCTCGGCCGGGGTGACCTCCGCGAGCGTGGCCGGCGACCAGTGCGGGGTGCGGTCCTTGTCGATGATGCGGGCACGGACGCCCTCGGGCAGGTCCGGCGTGGCGAGAGCCGCGCACGCCACCCGGAACTCCTGGTCCAGGGCCTGCTCCAGGGTGGTGAAGGCCCGGGCGCGGCGCAGCGCGGCGAGGGTGACCTTGAGAGCCGTGGGCGACTGGGCGAGCAGGGTCTCGGCGGCGTCCTTGGGCGCCGGGTCGCCGTACGCGTGCAGCCGGTCGACGATCTCCTCGACGGTGTCGGCGGCGTAGCAGGCGTCGATCCAGGTCCGCTGTCCGGCGAGCTCGCCGTCCGGGGCCGGCCGCGCGTGCCGGGCGACCGCCTCGTCGGCGGGGGAGGTCGCCAGGTCGTCGAGGAGGGCGGGCAGCGCGGCGGACGGCACGTGGTGGTCGGCGAGTCCGCAGAGCACGGCGTCGGCGGCGCCGATCGCCCCGCCGGTCAGCGCGAGGTGCGTGCCGAGCTCGCCGGGCGCGCGGGACAGCAGGTAGGTGCCGCCGACGTCGGGCACGAACCCGATGCCGACCTCCGGCATGGCGACCCGCGACCGCTCGGTGACGATCCGGACGGAGCCGTGTGCGGACAGGCCGACGCCGCCGCCCATCACGATGCCGTCCATGACGGCGACGTACGGCTTGGGGTAGTGCGCGATGCGTGCGTCGAGCCGGTACTCGGCGCGCCAGAAGGCCTCGGAGCGGGAGCCGTCGCCGCTGCGCGCGTCATCGTGGAAGAGCCGGATGTCGGCCCCCGCGCACAGGCCGCGCTCGCCCGCGCCGGTGAGGACGACGGTGCCGACGGAGGGGTCGTGCTCCCAGGCGTCGAGCGCCTCGGCGATCCGGCGGATCATCGGGAGGGTCAGCGAGTTCAGCGCCCGCGGCCGGTCGAGCGTGAGGTGGGCGGCGCGTCCCCGGGTGCGGAGGAGGACGGGGGCGTCGGCTTCGGCTTCGGCGGTCAAGGCTGTTCCTTCCGGTCACGCGTGGTGCTGAGCACGCCATGCCTATCACCCGCGCCGCCGGGCACGGTGCGACGGGCCCCCGACGGGCCGCCGCCCGGAACGGGACGAGTCCGGCAGGCCCGCGGCGCGATCGGCCGGACACCGCCTAGCCTGGTCCCGAGCAGGACCCCGAGGAGCCCGAGGATCCCGAAGACTCCGAGGATCCCGAAGGTCCCGTAGACCCCGCAGTACCCGACGACGTGACGAGCAGGGAGGCAGCCGTGGGCGAGCGTGCCCGGCCCGTCCCCGTGCGTGTCCCGCGCGCCGGGCGGGCCGTCGCCCTCGCGTCGGCCGCGCTCCTGTCCCTGTTCGCGCTCCTGGTCCCGTCCGCACCGTCCGCCCCGGCCCCCGGGCACGGACCGTGGACCTCGGCGGCGGCCGCACCGTCCTGGGAGCACCACGGGCCGGACGGCACCGGGCTGCACGCCGTGCTCACCGGGCACGCCGTGCGGGGAACGCCGCCCGACGTGCCCTGGCACCACAAGCCGGGACTGCTCCCGCCGTCGGCGGCCGATCCGCTGCCGCGCCGGCTGCCGGGCCGCACCGAGGCGGGGTCCGTCCCCGTCGCGCGCGCGGACCGGCCC
>NZ_WWIA01000960.1 GCF_009870065.1 Streptomyces sp. SID5785
AGTCGGCGACGCGCTGGGCGACGCCGCCGGTCATGACGCCGCCCAGGGCGCAGGCCAGCATCGCGGTGGCGGGTCCGCCGAGGCCGCGCAGGGCGGTGCGGGGGTCGGGCGCCGTGCGGTAGATGGAGCGGGCGACGAACGCGGCGCACAGCACGAGCGCGCCCTGGACGAGGGCGATGCCGCCGAACGTCGTGTCGCCCGGCAGCCGCCCGGCCGACTGCCAGCCGGGCCGCGACCAGCACGCGTAGAGCACGGTCAGCGCGAGCAGGGTCAGGGCGCCGTAGGGCAGGGCGCGCACGAGGGTGCGGTCGGCAGTGGTGTCGAGGCGGTTCTCGCTGCGGCCGCGCCGCGCCACGACGCCGACGACGGTGACCGTGCCGGCGACCAGGGCGCCGACCAGGACCCAGCCGAGGAGGTCGAGGATCGCGGGGCCGCCGGCCGCGCGGTCGTGGCGGGCGGCGGAGGTGCCGACGGCGGCCGCGACGGTGAGCAGTCCGGCGGCGGTGTGCGCGGCCCGCAGCCGGGCGACGAGCCGGCGGCCGTACCAGAAGCCGGGCTTGCCGAGCGCCGAGGTCGGGGCGCTGTCGTCCGGGTCGGGCTGGTGCGGCAGCGGGCGCTGGGACTCGTAGGCGCTCCAGGTGCGGTGCGACAGGTACCAGAGGAGCCCGGTCAGCGCCGTCGGGACCAGGGCCGCGAGGGCGAGCCGGCGGCCGGGCTGGCTCCACCAGCCGCCGCTGCCGTCGGCGCCGGCGGACAGGAAGCCGAGCCAGGCGTGCCGGTCGGCGCAGGCGGTGGCGCCCGCGCACTGCCAGGCGGTCAGGTCGAGCGCGACCTCGCACGCCGCCGCCACGAGCAGGACGGTCAGCGTGAGCCCGGTGAGCCGGATCAGGAGGCCGTACAGGCGCAGGGCCGGGGACCGGCGGCGGGCGTCGGGCCGCATCCAGTGCGCCAGGTTGACCACCATGAACGGCAGCAGGAGGAGCCACAGGGCGCGCGAGCCGTTGCCGGAGGTGAGGTTGCACCACACGTAGGCCTCGGGGACGGGTCGGCCGCGGTAGTCGTCGGGGCGCTGTTCGGCGTCGCGGTCCTCGGTGCGGCGGAAGACGGCTGCGGTGTCGTCGCCGGAGATCCGCACGGTGCTCGGGTCGCCGAGCATGGCCGCGGGGGTCGTGCCGCCCACGCCGTGCACCAGGAGTTCGAGCGCGGCCCGGTCCGGCGCCTCACCACCGCCCTCTGCGACCCCTGCCGCGCCTGCCGTGCCGTCCGGCGGGCCGCTGTCCCGGTCGCCGCCACGGTCACTGTCCCTGTGCTGCTGCTCGCGCGCCATCGTGACGTGTCCCCCGTTCTCGACCGCACCAGGATCCCGGCTCCGTGCGCGCGTGCGCACCCCTCGTCACCGAATCTCCCCGAGCTCTCACCCGGTCGGCGGCGCCCGGACGTTCGGGACGGGGTGTGCGGGCGGTGGGACCGGTGTCGGTGGTACGTGCGAGGATGACGGGCACACTGTGGGCCAGGCGTGACGAGGCGAAGGGATCCGACCGGACGTGAGCGAGAATCAGAACCTGCTCGCCGAGCAGCGTCGCGCCCTGATCCTCGACGAGGTGCGCCGCCGCGGCGGCGTCCGGGTCAACGAACTGACCAGGAAACTCGGCGTGTCCGACATGACGGTGCGGCGCGATCTGGACGCGCTCGCCCGGCAGGGCGTGCTCGAGAAGGTGCACGGCGGCGCCGTCCCGGTCGTCGAGGCGAGCACCCACGAGCCGGGCTTCGAGGCGAAGTCGGGGCTCGAGCTCACCGCCAAGGAGGACATCGCCCGCGCGGCGGCGGCGCTGGCCGGGCCCGGCACGGCGATCGCCCTGTCCGGCGGCACGACGACCTACGCGCTGGCCCAGCACCTGCTCGACGTCCCGGACCTCACGGTGGTGACGAACTCGGTGCGGGTGGCCGACGTGTTCCACGCGTCGCAGCGCAGCGCGGGCACCCGGCCGGGAGCCGCGACGGTGGTGCTGACCGGTGGGGTGCGCACTCCGTCGGACTCGCTGGTGGGCCCGGTGGCCGACCAGGCGATCGGGGCGCTCCACTTCGACGTGCTGTTCCTCGGCGTGCACGGCATCAGCCCGGAGGCCGGCCTGTCGACGCCGAACCTGGCGGAGGCGGAGACGAACAGACGTCTGGTGCAGTCCGCGCGCCGCGTCGTGGTGGTCGCCGACCACACCAAGTGGGGGACGGTGGGCCTGAGTTCGTTCGCCTCGCTCGACCAGGTCGACACGCTGGTGACGGACGGCGGGCTGTCCGGGGAGGCGCGGGCCGAGGTCTCGGAGCACATGCGGCTGGTCGTCGCCGGTGAGCCGGAAGCAGGTACAGACATCTGACGGTGCGGGGGCTATGGTGGCGCGAGCCCGGCCCCCGGGGCTCTCCGAGGCCGGTGCTGCGCGTCCGTCGAACCGTCGTCCTGGCTGGGGGCTGAACGTTCATGGCACGTCGTCTGCTGTCCGTCGGCCCCGATTTCGCGGAGACCGCACCGCTGCGCCTGGTGTTCGCGCGCGAGGTGTCCGCACCGCCCGGCGCCGTGTACCGCGCGCTCGCCGAGGACGTCACGGGCTGGCCCGAGTGGTTCTCCGCGGTGACGCTGGCCCGGCCGCTGGACGGCGGGGCACGGCGCGAGGTGCGGCTCAGGGGCGGCACCCGGTTCCTGGAGACGATCGTGGCCGCGGAGCCGGACGAGCGCTACGCGTACCGGGTGGACGAGACCAATGCACCCGGGGTGCGGGCCCTGCTCGAGGAGTGGCGGATCGTCGCGGTGCCCGGGGGTTCGCGGGTGCAGTGGACGTTCGCGGCGGACGGCGCCGCCCCGTTCCGCGTCGGGCTCAGGGTGGGCCGGGCGGGCCTCGGCCGTGCGTTCCGCGACGCGGTCGGGGCGCTGGAGCGCCGGCTCGCCTCCGCGCCGGCCTGAGCCGGCCGGGTCAGACGGGCCAGGTGCCCGTCTCCAGGAGCCGGTCGATCGTCGCGGCGTACGGGCGGATGTCGAGGCCCTGCGCGGCGAGCCAGTCGTCCGAGTAGTACTTGTCGAGGTAGCGGTCGCCCGGGTCGCACAGCAGGGTGACGACGCTGCCCCGGCGTCCCTCGGCCACCATCTCGGCGACGATCTTCAGGGCGCTCCACAGGCCGGTGCCGGTGGAGCCGCCGGCCTTGCGGCCGATGGCGTGCTCGAGGGCGCGGACCGCGGCGACGCTCGCCGCGTCGGGGACCTTCATCATCCGGTCGATGGCGCCGGGCACGAAGCTGGGCTCCATGCGCGGGCGGCCGATGCCCTCGATGCGCGAGCCGCAGTCGCTGTGGGCGTCCGCGTTGTCCGTCGTCCAGCCCTCGAAGAAGCAGGAGTTCTCCGGGTCGGCGACGCAGATGCGGGTGTCGTGCTGCATGTAGTGCACGTAGCGGGCGAGGGTCGCGGAGGTGCCGCCGGTGCCCGCGGTGGCGACGATCCAGGTCGGACAGGGGTAGCGCTCGAGCTCCATCTGCCGGTAGATCGACTCGGCGATGTTGTTGTTGCCGCGCCAGTCGGTGGCACGCTCGGCGTACGTGAACTGGTCCATGTAGTGGCCGCCGGTACGGGCCGCGAGGGCCGCCGACTCCTCGTACATGCGGCGCGGGTCGTCGACGAAGTGGCAGCGGCCGCCGTGGAACTCGATGAGCCGGCACTTCTTGGCGCTCGTCGTGCGGGGCATCACGGCGATGAAGGGCACCCCGATCAGCTTGGCGAAGTAGGCCTCGGAGACGGCCGTCGAGCCGCTGGACGCCTCGATGACGGGCCGGTCGGGGCGGATCCAGCCGTTGCACAGGCCGTAGAGGAAGAGGGAGCGGGCCAGGCGGTGCTTGAGGCTGCCGGTGGGGTGGGTCGACTCGTCCTTGAGATAGAGGTCGATGCCCCAGTGCTCGGGCAGCGGGAAGCGCAGGAGGTGGGTGTCGGCCGAGCGGTTGCTGTCGGCCTGGACCTTGCGGACGGCCTCCTTGAGCCAGCTGCGGTAGTCGAGGTCGGTGTGGTCGACGTCGAGTGTCGCCATCGGCTCGCCGCCGGGGCGCTCGCCCTCGGGACGGCCCTGCTGCATCGTGCTCACCGCGCGGCTCCTTCGCCTCGTGCGCCCGTGTCCACCTCGTGCGCTCCGTGCGCCTCAACCGAGCGTCCGCCCCGATCATAGACACCTTCCACACGCTTCTCACCTGCATAAACACCGCTTTGAGGAGCTCAAAGAAGCGGGCACACTGGTACCGCGGGACCGCTGCGGGCAGACTGCACGGCACGGGGACGGTCACGACACGGGACGGGCTCGAGGGGGCGAGGCGGCATGGCGGAGCCGGAGTTCACGGCGACGGGCGTACGGATCGGGCGGCGGCTGCGCTCGCTGACCCGGGCGGGACAGGTCCGGATCGCCGGCGGCAGACTCGAACTGCTGACGAGTTACGGGCGCGAGATCGACAGCGCGCCGCTGGGCGAAGTCCGCGCGGGCAAGCCCTGGTTCGGCTCGGACGACCGGGCGACGGCAGAGGTCGACGGGCGACGCTACCTGCTGCGGCTCGGCGGTCAGGGCGGGGAGCCGGGCGGCGAGGACACGGGCCCGGGCGTGGCCCGCCGCTTCATCGAGACGGTGCGCAGGGCGACCGGGCGGGCGTAGCGCACCCCTCGGCCGCGTCAGAGGTCGCCCGCCGCCCCGGTCACCGGCCGGAGTTGCACGCTCACGCCCCCTGAGTCACGCTGGTCACACATCACTACTCAGGGTTTACCGGCGATGACGCTGCGAACCAGCCCGCCGGACATGCAGGGGCGGTACCGGCGCGGCCCGTTGGCTCAGTGGCTCCGCTCGATCCGCTCCCTTCCTCTTCCGGACTCATTCGGGGAGTCGCAGTCGTGATCAGCCAGCCGAGCAGGCATTGCACGGTGGAGCTCCAGGCCCTGCCGTCGCGGATCGGACAGGTCCGCTCCATCGTTTCGGCGCAGTTGCGCCACTGGCATCTCGAGCCGTTGGTCGATCTGGCGGTGCTCGGCGTGACCGAGCTGCTGACCAACGTCCACCGGCACGCGGGGCCCGACAAGATGTGCACGGTCGAGATCGAACTGGCCCGGGAGCGCCTCACGGTCTCGGTGCACGACCGCGATCCCCGGCTGCCCGCGGTGCGGGACGCCGATCCCCTCGCCACGTGCGGCCGCGGTCTCGCGATGGTCGCGGCGCTCAGCGAGAGCTGGGGCGTGCGTCCGCAGGACGGCCGCGGCAAGGTCGTGTGGTTCGCGCTGCCCGCACCCGTGCACACGCCGCCCGTCGCGCCGTATCCCGTGTACCGGACGGCGGCCTCGCGCAGCGCGGACGCCCCCTTACAGACTCCCGCCCGGTCCGCCGTCGCAGGCTGACCGGGCGGTGATCCTCCACCGGCGGACGCGGTTCACTCCGTCGCGATGGCACGCAGCACGTCGAGCCGTGCCGCCCTGCGGGCCGGGCGCAGTCCCGCGAGGGCGCCCGCGGCGAGCCCGACGAGGGCCACGACGACCAGCTGCACCGGCGGCAGCGCGAAGGCGAACGCGCTGTCGCTCGCCGCGTCGGACGCCTTGACGAGCACCCAGCCGAGGAACCCGCCGAGCAGCAGTCCGCCCGCGGTGCCGAACGCGGCGACGAGCACCGACTCCCAGCGGACCATGGCCCGCAGCTGGGAGCGGGTCTGACCGACGGCGCGCAGCAGTCCGAGTTCCCGGGTGCGCTCGTGCACGGCGAGCGTCAGGGTGTTCGCGATGCCGAGCAGGGCGATCAGGACGGCCAGCGCGAGCAGGGCGTAGACCAGCGTCAGCATCATGTCGATGCCGCCGGCCGAGGACTGCGCGTACGCGTCGCGGGTCTGCACCTCGGGGTTGCCGTAGGCGTGGGCGACCTTGTCGACGGCGGCCTTGCCGTCGGCGGCGCCGACCCCGTCCTTGAACGTGACGGAGACGAGCGTGTCGGAGTCCTGGACACGGTGCGGGGCCCAGGCCTGGCGCGTGATGACGTAGTCACCGGCCAGCTCGGACTGTCCGTAGACGGCGCGGACGGTGAAGTCGGCGCTGGTGCGGTCCGTGAACGTGAGCCGCGTGGTGTCGCCGACGGCGAGGTGCTGCCGGTCGGCCTCGTCGCGGGTGAGCGCGATGCCGTGGGTGCCGAGGTGGTCCAGGGAGCCCTGGACGGTGCCGAGGTCGAAGGAGCGGGCGAGGGCGACGGGGTCGGTGACGGTCAGCGCGCGGCCGGCGCCGTCCACCTCGGCGACGCCCTTGCCGAGTCCGACGGCGGTGTCCACCTCGGGCAGCTTCGCGAGGGCGGGGGCGAGCTTCGGGCTGAGGCCGCTGCCGCCGGCGCCGAACGCGGGCGCGGAGACGGCGAGGTCACCGGCGAAGGAGCGGTCGACCGTCTGGTTCATGGTCGCCTTGAGCGAGGCGCCAAAGACGGTGAACAGCGAGACGACGGCGACGCCGATCATCAGGGCGCTCGCCGTGGCGGCGGTGCGCTTCGGGCTGCGCAGCGCGTTGCGCCGGGCGAGGGCGCCGGTGACGCCGCGCAGCCGCTGGAGCGGACTGCCGAGGACCCGGACGGCGGAGGCCGAGGCGACCGGGCCGAGCACCACGAACGACGCGAGGGCGAGCACCGCGCCGAGGGCCGCCAGGGTCAGCGACGGGGTGACGAGGACGCCGACGAGGGCCGCGGCGACGGCGACGGCACCGAGGACGGTGCCGACGACGGCGCGGCTGCGGGACGCGCCGGAGTCGTCGACCGCGCTCTCGCGCAGGGCGGCGAGCGGCGCGGTACGGCCCGCCTTCAGGGCGGGTACGAGGGCCGATCCGAGGCAGACGACGACGCCGACGGCCAGCGGAAGCAGGAGGGACAG
>NZ_WWIA01000103.1 GCF_009870065.1 Streptomyces sp. SID5785
CGCCCACACGGCGAGCGCCCGGCGCAGCAGGTCACGGTCACCGGCGAGCGCGCCCCGCGCGGGCCACACCGAGAAGTCCTGCCGCGCCGAGGAGCGCCACGCGGTCGCCGGGATCCGGGTCAGGCGCGCCGGGTCGAGCGCCGCCTGCGCCGCCGGATTGCGCGCGTACGGCGGGGCCGCGGCGCCCTCGGGGCCCCAGCCCCGGCCGGGCAGCCCGAGCAGCGCCCCGCACACCAGGAG
>NZ_WWIA01000961.1 GCF_009870065.1 Streptomyces sp. SID5785
TGATGGAGATCGAGCTCGACCTCGTCGAGCAGGCCTCCACCGGCGTGCTCGAGGCCCCGCGGATCTCCACGTTCCCGGTGGCCACGCAGGACGTCGCGCTCGTCGTCGGCAAGGACGTGCCGGCCGCGACCGTGGAGCAGGCCCTGCGCGACGGCGCCGGTGAACTCCTGGAGGCCGTCCGCCTGTTCGACGTGTACGAGAACGCGGAGCAGCTCGGCGCGGACAGGAAGTCCCTGGCCTACGCCCTGCGTTTCCGTGCCGCGGACCGCACCCTGACGGTCGAGGAGGCGAGTGCCGCGCGTGACGCGGCGGTCGCCCACGCCGCCGAGGCCACGGGCGCGGTGCTGCGCGGCGCCTGACGCCGACCGCCGGGACACGGCGAAGGGGCGCATCCGGACCTCAGGATGCGCCCCTTCTGTGTCGGACCGCCGTCCGGGCGGACAGCCGGAGACGGTCCCGGGCAGGCCGGCACCTGACGGCGCCGTCCGCCCGCCGCAGGTTGTCGGGCAGGCGAGCGGGCGGACGGCGCGGGATCGGGCCGCCGTACTGTACGAGGGGGAGCAGACGGCCCGGCCGGCCTCTCTTTCGAGGCAGTTCAGTCAAGCGGGCCCAAACCGGCCACAACAGAGTGCACTCCTGCCGGAGTTGGGCATTCCGATCACACCCCGTGTGAACGCCGCTGCCCTAGGCTGGCGCCACCGAGCCAACGGAGGGCCTCCATGCAGCCCAACACCCTGCTCGACGCGATCCTCGACGAGGCCGGGATCTCCCACGCCGGTCTGGCCGCCCACGTGAACCACGCCGGCAAGGCCCGCGGACTCGCGCTGCGCTACGAACACACCGCCGTCGCCCGCTGGTTGAAGGGCCAGCGGCCGCGCGGGCAGGTGCCCGACCTGATCTGCGAGGTGCTCGCCGGACGCCTCCAGCGGCACGTCACGCTCGACGACATCGGCCTCGGCATCCCCGGCGAGCCGGCCTCGGCGCACGGGTCGAGCCTGTCCGGTTTCGTGGAGCGGGCCACCGCGCTGTGGCGCTCCGACGAGCAGCAGCGCCGGCACGTCCTCGACGCCCCGGCCGTCACCGGGACCCCGGCCGTCATGCCGGTGTGGGAGTGGGAGAACCCGCCGGAGGACAACGACGTCTCGCGCGGCGGCCGCCACGCGGTCAGCCCGGCCGACATCGAGATGATGCGCTCGGCCCGCACCCACTACGAGCAGATGTACCGTAAGGCGGGCGGCATCGCGACACGCACCCGCATCGTCGGATTCCTCAACTCCGAGGCGGCGCCGCTGCTGCGCGGACGCTACACCGACGCGACCGGCCGCCAGCTGCACCGGGCCACCGGCGGCCTCGTCGCCATCGCCGGCATCTGCGCGTACGACTCGGACGCCCACGGGCTCGCCCAGCGCTACTTCCACCAGGCGCTGCGGCTCGCGAAGGCCAGCGGGGACCGGGGCCTGGGCGCGTACGTGATAGCGCTCCTGGTCAACCAGGCGCTGCACATGCGCGAGCACCGGCAGGCGGTGGCCTTCGCGGAGGCCGCGCTGCGTGCCGCGGGCCGGCACATCACCCCGGCGCTCGCCTCGGACCTGTACGCGATGCAGGCCAAGGCGTACGCGCACCTCGGCGACGGCACGAGCGCCCTGGAGTGCATCCGGCGTGCCGAGTCCGCCGCCGACCGCATCCGGCGCGGACACGAACCGGACGAGACGGGCTACGTGCAGCCCGGGTTCGTCAACGTCCAGGTCGCGGAGGCCCTGTTGAGCCTCGGGGACTACGCGGCAGCCAAGGAGCACGCCCAGGAGGCCGTCCACACCCCGGCCCACGACCGCGGACGCGTCCACCGGCTCGCCGTCCTCAGCCAGATCCAGCTGCGCCAGGGCAACGCGGAGCAGGCCGTGGCCACCGCGGTCGAGATGGCCGAGCGGGCCCGGGGGGTGGAGTCCCAGCGCCTGCGCGACCGACTCCGGGCGGTGCGCGAACACCTGGTCCGCAGCGGGTGCGCGGGCACGGCCGAGGCCGCCGAACTCATCGACGGGGCGCTGCGCGTGCCGCTCTGATCCACGGCCCGAGCCCTTCCGGGGGGCTCTTCCGCACGCCACTGCTGCGATATTGCCATCAACTCGGCGGAAGGTGGCAGAACCGTGCAGTGGACGAAACAGAACGAACAAACTGTGTACGAGAACCGGTGGTTCAGCGTCAACCTGGCAGACGTCGGACTCCCGGACGGCCGGCACCTCGACCACTTCCTCATCCGGATGCGCCCGGTGGCCGTGGCGACCGTGATCAACGAGGCGAACGAGGTGCTCCTGCTCTGGCGGCACCGCTTCATCACGGACAGCTGGGGCTGGGAGCTGGCGGCCGGTGTCGTCGAGGACGGCGAGGACCTCGCGGCCGCGGCCGCCCGCGAACTGGAGGAGGAGACCGGCTGGCGGCCGGGACCGCTGCGGCACCTGATGAGTGTCGAGCCGTCCAACGGCCTCACGGACGCCCGGCACCACATCTACTGGACCGACGAAGGGACGTACACCGGCCACCCCCAGGACGACTTCGAGTCGGACCGCAGGGAATGGGTCCCGCTCAAGCTCGTCCCCGACATGATCGCCCGGGGCGAGGTCCCGGCCGCCGCCATGGCGGCCGCGTTACTCCTGTTGCACCACATGCGCCTCGGCTAGCGGCCCGGCCCCGGGCCGGTCAGCGCCCGAGGACCTGCCAGACCGTCACGGCCAGTGCGCCGACCGCGGCGAGCGCGGCCACCGCGGGCAGCGGCCAGCGGGTGTGCTCGAGCGCGGTGACACGTGCGTTCAGCTCGTCCTGGTCCTTGGCGGTCTGGTCGTCGCGATGGGCGAGCAGGGCCAGCCGGCCGTCCACGCGGGTCAGTCCGACCTCGAAGACGCGCCGTAACTCTGCGAGTTCTTCGGGGACCACGGGACGCTCCGGTTCGGTGGTCACGGGTCCGCTCCTCTCCGTAGTCGTCACTTCCTTGTCGTGCGCACCTCGGTGCGCATCGGAAGTCAACTCGCCTGGTGGGCACGGCGGGAGCGTGTGCGAACGGCATATGCGAGTCACGCGCGCGTGCCCCGTGCGAACGCAGCGGGCCCGGTGTTCCGAAGAACACCGGGCCCGACAGCGAGCACGGAGTGTGACTCAGGAAGTCCTCGGCGGGCCGCCGGGAGAGGCGGCTCGGAAGGCGGCTCGGCCTGAGGCGGCTCAGGCGTAGGTGTAGAAGCCCGAGCCGGTCTTGCGGCCGAGCCGGCCCGCGTCGACCATCCGCTGCAGCAGCGGGGGAGCGGCGTACAGCGGCTCCTTGTACTCGGCGTACATCGAGTCGGCGATCGAGACGATCGTGTCGAGCCCGATCAGGTCGGAGAGCTTGAGCGGGCCCATCGGGTGGGCGCAGCCCATCTCCATGCCGTTGTCGATGTCCTCGCGGCTGGCGATGCCGGACTCGAACATGCGGATCGAGGAGAGCAGGTACGGCACGAGCAGCGCGTTGACCACGAATCCGGAGCGGTCCTGGGCGCGGATCGCGTGCTTGCCGAGGATCTTCTCCACCAGGGCCTGGGCGCGGCTGATCGTGCCCTCGGACGTGGTGAGCGCGGGGATCAGCTCGACGAGCTTCTGCACCGGCGCCGGGTTGAAGAAGTGGATGCCGATGACCTGGTCCGGGCGGGAGGTGGCGACGGCCAGCTTCACCAGGGGGATGGACGAGGTGTTCGACGCCAGGATCGCGTCGGGGCGGGTCACTACCTGGTCGAGGACCTGGAAGATCTCGGTCTTGACCTGCTCGTTCTCCACGACCGCCTCGATGACGAGGTCACGGTCGGCGAACTCGCCGAGGTCCGTGGTGAACGTGAGGCGGGCCTGCGTCTCCGCCAGCTCGTCCGCGGAGATCTTGCCGCGGTCGGCGGCCTTGGCGAGCGAGTTGAGCAGTCGGGTCCGACCGATCTCCAGAGCCTCGCCGGTGGTCTCGGCCACCTTCACGTCAAGACCGGAGCGGGCGCAGACCTCTGCGATGCCCGCGCCCATCTGGCCACAGCCCACCACTCCGACGCGTTGGATGTCCGTCAAGGGGTCCGTCACCTCGTGCCTTTCGCTGATCTTCCGGGGTCGCCGGGATCGGGGGTCTACCGGGGCTGCACGTTACCCCGTCGTAGCGGCGGGGCGGCAGCCCGGGTCGAGGCCGGATCGCCCCGCGCACACGGTGGCACAACGGAACCCCGCACATCCATGGGACGTATCTCACGTCGACGGACGCACCGGGGCGCAGGGCACGTCTCACCCCTGCCGGTCACTCCTGCCGATCACTCCTGCCGTTCACCTCTGCCGGTCACCCCGCCGGGCTCCACGGCGCCCGGACCGCTGCGTCACCGCGATGCACACCAGCACGACGGCCGCGGTCACCGGTGCGGCCACCGGAAGGCTCTCGCCGAGCAGCGCCACCGACCACACCAGTGTCAGCAGCGGCTGGGCGAGCTGGATCTGGCTGGCCCGGGGCACGCCGACGAGGGCCATGCCCCGGTACCAGACGAGCATGCCGAGGAAGAGCGAGAAGACGGACACCCACAGCAGCCCCGCCACACTGTGCGCCGTGAGCCGCACCGCCTCGTGCGGCAGGGCGAGCGCGGACCCCGCGACCGCGAACGGCAGGGCCATCACGACACCCCAGCCGATCACCTGCCAGCCGGGCATGAACGAGGCGAGCCGGCCGCCCTCCACGTACCCGGCCGCGCAGACCAGCAGGGCGGCGAACAGGTAGAGGTCGGCCCGGGACAGCGCCCCGCCGCTCTGCTGCACCGTGAACACCAGGACGGCGGCGGCGCCCGTGCAGGCGGCGATCCAGAAGGCGCGCGGCGGCCGGGCGCCGGTCCGCAGGACGGACAGCGCCGCGGTCGTCAGTGGCAGCAGCCCGACCACGACGGCGGAGTGCGCGGTCGTCGCCGACTCCAGGGCGAGGGTGGTGAGCATCGGGAAGCCGAGCACGCAGCCGCCCGCGACCACCGCGAGCCCCGCCCAGTGCTCCCGGCCCGGCACCGGTACGCGCAGCGCGAGCAGGCAGCCGCCCGCGACCACCGCCGCGAGCACGCACCGCAGGCTCACCAGCGACCAGGGCCCGAAACCCTCGAGGCCCCATGCCGTGCCGGGGAACGTCAGGGAGAACGTGGCGACCCCGAGGGCCGCCAGCAGCAGACCGGTGCCGGTGCCAGTGCCAGTGCCAGTGCCAGTGCCATTGCCGGTGCCGGATCCGGCACCGGAGGGCGGGGGCGGAGGCGGGGTGCCGGGGTGGCTCTGCGGCGCGGTGACCGCTACTCCGTCGGCGTCGATAGCGCTATTCTCTGCTCTCATGCACGAGCGTAGCAGCGTGAACGAACTGGTGAAACAGCTGCGAAGGGAGCTTGACCGCTACTCTGTCGGTGAGAAGCTGCCGTCGAGCCGTGCCCTCGTCGAGCGCTTCCGGGTCAGCCCGGTCACCGTGTCCCGGGCGCTGGCCCGGCTCGCGGCCGAAGGCCTCGTCACGACCCGCCCCGGCGCGGGCGCCTTCCGTGCGGCGCCGCGCACCACCACCCCCGCGGGCGACACGTCCTGGCAGGAGGTCGCCCTCAGCGCCGAGACCGCGGGGGAGCCCGTGCCCCGCGCGGTCGACGCGTCCGGCGTCCTCGTGACGCTCGCCGCGTCGCCGCCCGGCGTCATCGAGTTCAACGGCGGCTATCTGCACCAGGTGCTCCAGCCCGCCGCCGCGATGTCCGCCGCCCTCGCCCGCGCCGGCCGGCGCCCCGGCGCCTGGAACCGGCCGCCCGTCGACGGCGTCCCCGAACTGCGCGACTGGTTCGCCCGCGGCATCGGCGGCGCGATCACCGCCGCCGACGTCGTCGTCACCTCCGGCGGACAGTCCGCACTCGCCACGGCGCTGCGCGCGCTCGCCCCGCCCGGCGCCCCCGTCCTCGTCGAGTCGCCCACCTACCCCGGCATGCTCGCCATCGCCCGCGCCGCGGGACTGCGGCCCGTACCGGTCCCCGTCGACCCCGACGGAGTCCGCCCGGAGCTGCTCGAACAGGCCTTCAGGGCCACCGGCGCCCGGCTCTTCGTCTGCCAGCCCCTGTTCCAGAACCCCACCGGCGCCGTCCTCGCCCCCACCCGGCGCCCCGAGGTGCTGCGCATCGCCCGCGCCGCCGGAGCCTTCGTCGTGGAGGACGACTTCGTGCGCCGGCTCGTCCACTCCGACGCGGGGCCGCTGCCCCGGCCGCTCGCCGCCGAGGACCCCGACGGCGTCGTCGTGCACGTCTGCTCGCTCACCAAGGCCACGTCGCCCAGCCTGCGCATCGGCTGTCTCGCCGCGCGCGGGCCCGTCCTCGAACGGTTGCGCGCGATCCAGATCGTCGACCAGCTCTTCGTGCCCGGACCGCTGCAGGAGGCCACGCTGGAGCTCGTCGGCTCCCTGGCCTGGCCCCGCCATCTGCGCACCGTGGCGGGCGAGTTGAAGA
Organism: Streptomyces sp. SID5785; assembly: GCF_009870065.1. Classification (GTDB taxonomy): domain Bacteria; phylum Actinomycetota; class Actinomycetes; order Streptomycetales; family Streptomycetaceae; genus Streptomyces. Next base: position 6,483 of record NZ_WWIA01000961.1, read on the forward strand.
ACCGCAGGGACCTGCTCGCCGCCGGCCTCGCCGAGCGGCTCCCCGCACTGACCGTCGGCCACATCCCCTCCGGCGGCTACCACCTGTGGGCGCGGCTCCCCGACGGCACCGACGAGCGGCGCCTGACGGCGAGCGCGCTGCGGGCGGGCGTCGCGGTCGCCCCCGGCCGTCCGTACTTCGCGGCCGAACCCCCCGCTCCGCATCTGCGGCTGAGCTTCGTGGCCGTCGCCGGAACGGCCGAGATCACCGAGGGCGTACGACGCCTCGCCACGGCCTGGGCCGAACGCTGAGGGCCGGAGAGCGTCTCGCCCCCTGGGCCTTGACCTGCACTACCGCCGAGTAGAGCATTCGGGCCATGCAGCTCAGCGTGACGCTCCTGGCCGCAGCGCGCAGCTCCTCCCTGCTCGCCGAGCGGTTCGACGACGACCGACCGCTCGACGAGGCCGGCTGGTACGAGGTGCAGCGGGTGGGGCCCGCGCTCGGCCCGCTGGCCGCCGCCGAGCTGCGCTACTGCTCGCCGACCCCGCGCAGCCGCGCGACCGGCGACGCCCTCGGACTCGCCCCGCTCGTCCAGCCGGCCCTGCGCGACTGCGACATGGGGCGCTGGCGCGGCCGCACGCTCGGCGAGGTCACCGCCGTCGAACCGGCCGCGGTCGACCACTGGCTGCGCGACCCCCGCTCGGCCCCGCACGGGGGTGAACCGCTGCTCGCCTTCATCTCCCGGGTCGGCACCTGGCTCGACACCCGGCCCGCCGAGGACGGCGCCCGGCTGGTCGCGATCGCCGAGCCGT
>NZ_WWIA01000962.1 GCF_009870065.1 Streptomyces sp. SID5785
TCCGCCGCTGTGGACCGAGTGGAACGGCAAGTACCGGGACACGGTGCGCGACCTGTGGCGGGGCGAGCCGCGCACCCTCGCCGAGTTCGCCGGGCGGCTGACGGGCTCCTCCGACCTCTACCAGGACGACGGGCGCCGCCCGCTGGCCTCGGTCAACTTCGTGACCTGCCACGACGGTTTCACCCTGCGCGACCTGGTGTCCTACGACAGCAAGCACAACGAGGCGAACGGCGAGGACAACCGGGACGGCGAGTCCCACAACCGCTCCTGGAACTGCGGCGCCGAGGGCGAGAGCGACGACCCGGAGGTGGGCGCGCTGCGCGCGCGTCAGATGCGCAACTTCGTCGCCACCCTGATGCTGTCGCAGGGCGTGCCGATGCTCGGGCACGGGGACGAGTTCGGACGGACGCAGGGCGGCAACAACAACGCCTACTGCCAGGACAACGAGATCTCCTGGGTGCGCTGGCCCGATCCGGAGGCGCCGCCGGAGCCGCTGCTCGAGTTCACGCGCGCGATGGTGCGGCTGCGCCGGGAGCACCCCGTGTTCCGGCGGCGCCGCTTCTTCCACGGCCGGCCGGTCGAGGGCACGCACGACGAGCTGTCGGACATCGCCTGGTTCACGCCCGAGGGCGAGGAGATGACGGGGCGGGACTGGGAGGCGGCGCAGGCCCGTGCGCTGTCGGTGTTCCTGAACGGCAGCGCGATCTCGGAGCCGGGACCGCGCGGCGAACCGGTGCGGGACGACTCGTTCCTGCTGCTGTTCAACGCCTCCCCCGAGGAACGGGAGTTCGTGGTGCCGGACGCGCACGGCGCCCGGTGGAGCACGGTCGTCGACACGGCGCTGCCGGACGGGCTGCCGGCCGACGGGGAGGACAAGGTGGGCGCGGGCGACCGGCTGACCCTGGCGGGGCGCAGCCTCACGGTGCTGCGGCGGCCGGTGTAGCCGCCGGGTGCGGGAGCCGTACACGCAGGGCGACGAGGAAGGCGAGCGCGGCCGCGACGCTGCCCACGGCGAACGCGGCGGCGGGCCCGTGCGTCTGGGCGAGCCGGCCGGCGGCCGCGAGTGTGACGGCCTGCCCGCCGACGAAGGCGCTCGCGGCGACCGTCATGCCCTCGGCGAGCCGCTCGCGCGGCACCGCCCGCTCAGTGAGCCCGAACCCGGTGATGAGGTTGGGGGCGAACAGGGCGCCGAAGAGCGTGACGACGGCGTACAGGAGCGGCATCGACCCGGTCACGATCAGGGGCAGCGACAGCAGGGCGGCGCCCGCGGTGGCGACGCGCCAGCGCAGCGGCAGCGCGAAGCGCTCGGGAACGGCGGCCATGGACAGTCCGACGACGGCGCTCATGACGCCCATGGCGGCGTAGACGAGCCCGGCCTGGTCCTCGTGGCCGAGCCGCTGGGTGAGGGCGGTGATGCCGGCGCCGCAGCCGCCGAGCAGAACGCCCAGGAGGACGAGCCCGAGCCGGACGAGGTGCACCTGGCGCGGCATGCGCGGGCGCGCGTCCCGCGGGCGGTGCGGACCGCCGTCCGCCGCGGCGCGCGGGACGGCCGCGGCGGACGGATGCAGCGCGAACCCGGTGCCGCACACCGCGACCAGCAGGGCCGCGGCCCCGAACGCGTAGGCCGGGTGGGCGACGACGGAGGCGATTCCGATGCACGCGGGACCGAGCACGAAGGACAGCTCGTCCATCGTCGACTCGAGGGACAGCACGGCGTCGACCACCCGCTCCCCGCCGCCGCGCCGGCGCACGAGGGCGACCCCTCGGGCCCGGGCGAGCGGTCCGATGCCGGGGACGGTGGCGCCCGCGAGGACGCCGAGGGCGACGAGCGCCGGGGTCGGCAGGTCCCGCAGGGCGCCCAGCGTGTAGGCCGCGATCGCCAGGGCGTTCAGGAGGGAGCAGACGAGGACGACGGGCCGCTGGCCGTGCCGGTCGGCGCGCCGTCCCACGAAGGGGCCGAGCGCGACCTGGCCGAGCGCGAGGGCGCACGCGACCGTGCCGCCGGTCGCCAGTGAGCCGCTGGTGCGGGTCACGAGCAGCACGCTGCCGAACTGGATGACCGCGACCGGCAGCCGGCCGAGGAAGGACACGACGGGCAGCACCGGGCCGGTGACCGCCAGCACCTGCCGGTACGTGTCGAGGGTGCGCTCCGTCGGCGCGGGGAGGGCCGTCATCGTCCGACGCTAACGACGGCGCACCGCCCGTATGCAGGCGCCGATGACACGAAAGACGGCCGCGCGGGTACGTAGGTTCGCATGACGCCTCAGCGCCCGCACACCCCCACCGCGACCTACCGACTCCAGCTGCAGCCCGCCTTCGGGTTCGCCGCCGCCGCGGCGGCGGTGCCCCGGCTCGCGGCGCTCGGCGTCTCGCACCTGCATCTGTCGCCCGTCCTGGAGGCGGTCCCCGGCTCGACGCACGGGTACGACGTGGTGGACCACGGCGCGGTGCGCGAAGAGCTGGGCGGCGAGGCGGGCCTGCGCGCGCTGGCCGCGCGGGCGCACGCACACGGCCTCGGCCTCGTCGTCGACATCGTCCCGAACCACATGGCGGCCTCGGTCCGGCACAACGCGCCGCTGCGCGCGGTGCTGCGGGACGGCCCCTCGTCCCCCTACGCGCGCTGGTTCGACATCGACTGGGAGGCGCAGCACGGCCGCGTCCTGCTCCCGGTCCTCGGCGAGCCCGTGGGTGACGCGCTGCCGCACCTGGAGGTGGTGGGCGACGAACTGCGCTACCACGAGCACGCGTTCCCGCTCCGCGAGGGCACCCGGGACCTGCCGCTGCCGCAGCTCCTGGAGGCGCAGTGGTACCGCCTGTGCTGGTGGCGGCTCGCCCGCACCGAGCTCAACTACCGCCGCTTCTTCACCATCTCGGACCTGATCGCCGTCCGCGTCGAGGATCCCGAGGTGTTCGCCGCGACCCACGCGACGCTGCTGCTCCTGATGACCGAGGGGGTCGTCGACGGCCTGCGGGTGGACCACCCCGACGGACTCGCGGATCCCGGCGGCTATCTGACCCGGCTGCACGAGGCGACGGGCGGCCGGTGGACCGTCGTGGAGAAGATCCTCGCGGACGGCGAACGGCTGCCCGCGGCGTGGCCGGTGGCGGGCACGACGGGCTACGACGCGCTGCGGCACGTGGACGGGCTCTTCACGGACCCGGCGGGCGCGGAGCGGCTCGCGGAGCTGTTCCGCCGGTTCACGGGCGCGCCGGACGACCTGGGCGGGCGCTGGGAGCCCACGGTGCGGCGCGCGGCGCGGCGGGTCGTCACGCACGACCTGGCCGCCGAGGTGGAGCGGCTCGCACGGGACGCGGCGGCCCTGTGCGCCCCGGATCCGGACCTGCGCGACCACGCGCCGTGGGCACTGCGCAGGGCCCTGTGCGAACTCCTGGTGCGGATCCCCGTGTACCGGCCCTACGCGTCCGGGGGCGCCGCCCCGGAGACGGTGCTGACCCCGGGGGACGCGGCGGCGGCCGAGTCGGCGTTCGCGGTCCCGGAGGAGGCCCGCGCGGTCGGCGTCGTCCGGCGGCTGGCGCTGGGCCGCCTCGGGACGGGGCCCGCGCACACCGCGTTCCGCGACCGGTTCGCGCAGACGGCGGCCGCGCTGCACGCCAAGTCCGTGGAGGACGCCGCGTTCTACCGGTACACGCCGCTGCTGTCCGCGCTGGAGGTGGGCGGCGACCCGGCCCGGCCCGCGGTGTCCGCGGAGGAGTTCCACGCGTACTGCGCGCGCGTGCTGCGCGCGCGGCCGGGCACGTCGACGGTGCTCTCGACGCACGACACGAAGCGCAGCGCCGACGTGCGGGCGGCCGTGTCGGTCCTGACGCAGTGCCCGGGGCCGTGGGGCGAGGTGCTCGACGACGTCACCGCGCGCACCGCGCACGAGGACGCCGGCGGTCCCGGACGCGGCCTCGAGTGGGCCGCGTGGCAGACGGTGGCGGGGCTCGGCCCGGCCGCGCCGGAGCGGGTGCAGGGTGCGCTGCTCAAGCACGCGCGCGAGGCGGGCCTGCACACGACGTGGACGGAGCAGGACGCGGGCCACGAGGAGGCGCTGCGGGCGTTCGTGGCGGCGGGCCCGTGCGGCGGGCCCGGGCAGACGGTGCACCGGTTCATGGCGGGGCTGCTCCCGCACGTCCGGGCGAACGTCCTCGGTGCGGCGCTCGTGCAGCTGACGATGCCGGGCGTGCCGGACCTCTACCAGGGCACCGAACGCGTGTACCGGGCCCTGGTGGACCCGGACAACCGGGCACCCGCGCACGTCTCCCCCGAGGCGGACGCGGACCCGCCGTCGGAGCTGTCCGAGCTGTCGGAGGAGAAGGAGACGCTCACGCGGGCGGTCCTCGACCTGCGCAGGCGCCACCCCGAGTGGTTCGGCGGCGCGGGCGGGCACGAGCCCCTCGTGGCGCGCGGCCCGGCGGCGGAGCACTGCGTGGCGTTCGCGCGGGGCGGCCACGTGGTCGTCGCGGTGACCCGGCTGTCGCTGCGGCTCGCGGAGGCGGGCGGCTGGGGCGAGACGGTGCTCCCGCTGCCGGACGACGGCGCGTGGACGCCGCTCCTGGGCGCCGGTGGCTCCTTCACGCGGCACGCGCGCGTGGCGGAGCTGTTCGCCGACGGGCCGGTCGCCGTGCTCGTGCGCCGGGGGACCGTCAGTCGAGGCGCACCGGAAGCCGGGCAGGAGCCCGCTCGAACAGACCGTGCGGCCGGGGCCTGACCCCCGGGGCCCAGCGCAGCCGGGGCAGGGCGGTGAGCAGGGCGCGCACTCCGGTCTCCGCGGTGAGCCGTGCGAGCGCCGCCTCCAGGGCGCCGGGCGGGCCCTCGGCGGCGGTGCGGAACAGGTCGTAGCGGTCCGGGTCGGTGAACCGCGCGGCGTCCCGTCCCGCGGCCCCGACCAGGCAGGCGACGGTGGCGCCCGCGGGTATCGTGCCGCCGCCCGCGGGCACCGCCGCCAGCGCGTGCCGCAGCACCACGGGCACCGCGGGGTCACGGCGCAGGGACTCGGTCCAGGCGGCTCCGGCCAGGTCCGGGCGGTCGCGCACGAGGCCCAGCTGGGCGGGGTGGTCGAGCAGGTTGGCGAGGAGCGAGGCCAGGGCCCGGCCGGTGGCCCGGCCGCCCGCGCCGAGCAGCGCCGCGACGAGCCCCGTGACCGCCGCGTCGGACAGCGGCTCGTCGCCGCCGCGTGCGGTGCACAGGACGGACAGCAGGTCGGCCCCGGGGTGCGCGCGGCGGCGCAGGACGTGCGGGCGCAACAGGGCGTGCAGGGCAGCCGGGTCCGGGGCCGTGCGGCAGCGGGCCGTGATGTGCGCCGTGGCCTCGTGGGGCAGGCCGAGCGCGGCGACGACGGCGCCCGCAGGCAGCCACCGGCAGAACTCGGCGACGAGATCGGCCTCCTGGCGTCCGGCGAGACGCAGGGCGAGGACATGGGCGGTGCGCCCGGTGCCGGCCGCGAGGGCTCCCAGGGCACGCGTGCGCAGGTCAGGGCGGAGCAGGGCGCGCCGCGCCGCGCGGGGCACGTCGTC
>NZ_WWIA01000963.1 GCF_009870065.1 Streptomyces sp. SID5785
CGGGCTCGTCCGGCAGGTGTGGGGCGAGCCCGGCCGGGACGAGCCGGTGACGGCGGGCCGGCCCGGCGCACAGGAGGAGGAGGTCGTGGTGATGGTCGCGCACAAGGGGGCCCCGATGTGGCGGGTCATCCAGCAGGTGGAGACCGCGCTGCGCGGTGACTGAGGGACGGCAAGGGGCGGCAAGGGACGGCGCGGGACGGCAGGGGACGTCGCGGAAGTCGAGGCACGTCGCGGGAAAGGGTACCGAGTGTCTTTACCGCGCGGCACTGAGTGTCATACGCTCGAAGGGCGCCGGAGCCGTAGCCCGGCGGACCGGGTGAGCGCGGGAGGCCGAACGATGTCGGAGTGGGCGGGGATCTCGGGAAGCGCGACGAGCGTCCTGACGGCGGTCGAGGACGAGGGCGGCGGCACGGGGTTCACCTTCAAGCGCTGCCGCTGGTGCGGCACCGCGTCGTTCCGCCGGCTGCTGTGTCCCGTCTGCGCGTCGAGCGACCTGGAGACGCAGCACAGCGCGGGCCCGGGCATCGTGGTGCAGTCGCGGGTGGTCCACCGCGGCACGGGCGTCGCGCGCAACGAGTCGCTCGTCCGCTTCCCCGAGGACTTCGTGGTGCCCTGCCGGATCGTCGGCACGGCCCCGAACCTGGTGTGGGTCGGGGCCGAGGTCCGCTCGGTGCCGGGCGCGGCGGAGGACGCCGGCGAGGTCCACTTCGAGCTCTCCGAGCCGGCTGTGGACGACGGCGCCTACTACCGCTGACCCGCCGCCTCCTGGGCGATCCGGTCGAACTGGGCGCCCATCGCGGCGGAGAGCGCCTGCGCCGCCGACAGCGGGCGCACCATCACCATGAAGTCGTCGATCAGGCCGTCCTCGTCGAAGTGCAGGAAGTCGCAGCCGGTGATGGCCTTCTCGCCGACCCGCGCCTCGAAGACGAGTGCGTGGTCGCGGCCGTCGGCCCCGGCGATCTCCCGCACGTAGTGGAAGTCCTCGAAGACCCGCGTGACCGCGCGCAGGATCGCCGCCGTGATCGCCTTGCCCGGGTACGGCTTGAAGGCGACCGGGCTGGTGAACACCACGTCGTCGGCCAGCATGGCCTCGACCGCGGTCAGGTCGTTCTTCTCCACGGCGGCACGGAACGGATGCATGGACGCCACTTCTTCCTCGCTAGTCAATTAGTTGATTAAGTGCGAGTGACAGTAGTCGCATCGTTGTAAGGTGTCCACATGTCACTCAAGTACGCCGTCCTCGCCGCGCTCCTGGAGGGTGAGGCGTCCGGGTACGACCTGGCGAAGATCTTCGACGTGTCGGTGTCCAACTTCTGGGCGGCGACCCCGCAGCAGCTCTACCGCGAGCTGGACCGGCTCGCGGCCGACGGGCTGATCGACGCCCGGGTGGTCCCGCAGGAGCGGCGGCCGAACAAGCGGATGTTCACGCTCTCGTCCGCGGGTCACGCGGACCTCGCCGCGTTCACGGCCCGTCAGCCCAAGCCGCTCGCGCTGCGGGACGAGCTGATGGTCAAGGTGCAGGCGGTCGACGTCGGCGACCTCGACGCCGTGCGGGAGCACGTGGAGGAGCGGGTGTCCTGGGCGCAGGGCCGGCTCGCCCGCTACGAGCGGATCCGCCGGCATCTGCTCGGCGGGCTCCCGGAGGAGCGGTTCCTCGACGAGGGGGAGCGGATCGGCCCCTATCTGACCCTGATGGCCGGGATCTCCTTCGAGCAGGACAACGTGCGCTGGGGCCGACGCGTCCTGGAGATCCTCGAGCGCCGCGCGGCCCGCGCCGCTCAGGCCCCGGGGCGCTCCTCGGGCGCGCGCAGCTGAAGCCCGTTCTCCCAGATCTTGTTGAGCGTCGTCACCAGACGCTCGTACGGGATCCGCTGGCCGAGGACGAAGACCAGGTACGCCATGCGGCTCACCATCACCGACAGCGCGTGCGCGGTGACGAGCGGGTCCAGGGTCGGATCGGCCGCCCCCGCGTCCTGGAGCGAGCGGATCAGCTTGGCGTTGCGCCGCGCGAACGCGTTGCCCCGCTCGATGCGCAGCTGCTTGAACGTCTCGTCGACCTGGGCGACCTGCTCGAACAGGCCCATGAGCCGGGCGTTCTTCTTGTAGGCGCGCAGGTACTCGCGGTTCGAGGCGTCGATCATCTCGCGCGGATCCGTGATCCCGGTGCGCTCGCGCAGATGCGGGTGCAGCATCTCCTCCTGCACCTGCGCGACGAGCGCCTGGAAGATCTCTTCCTTGCTGTTGAAGTACGTGTAGAAGGACCCGGACGCGACATGGGCGGCCTTGGAGATGTCCGTGATCCGGGCGTCGAGGTACCCGTCGCGCTCGAACACCTCACGGGCCGCGGCGACCAGGGCGTTGCGCGTCCTGACGCCGCGGGCGCTGCGGGGCGTGATCGGTTGCTTCTGGCCGCCGTCGGCGGCCGTGGCCTGGGCAGGCAATGCGGTCCATTCGCTCTCGTACGGGCGGGCGCCCGCGCGGACGCGGGAGCCTCGCGGGTGGCTGCGGATGCTATCAGCCGAGCTTGTCGAGGAACTCGAGCAGCGCGGCCCCGACCTCGGCGGGCCGTTCCTGCTGGATCCAGTGGCCCGCCCCGTCGAGGACGACCCGGCCGCGCAGGTCCGTGAGCACGTCCTCCAGGCGGTCGGACGGCATGAAGCGTGCCACCGGGTCCTTGGAGCCGGTGACGAAGAGGGACGGGACGTCCACGGTCCGGCCGGCGAGCGGCGCGGTGCGCTCCCAGGTGCGGTCCAGGTTGCGGTAGTAGTTTAGCCCGCCCGTGAAGCCCGTCCGCTCGAACGTCTCGACGTAGTGGGCGAGTTCCTCCTCGCTCAGCCAGCCGGGGCGCTCGGCCGCCGGTTCGTCGCGCGCCGCCCACGCCGCCGACCAGATCTCGCGCGCGGTGAGGGTGCGCCGCACGTCCTGGGCGAGGGCGCGGTCGGCGACGCCGGGCTCCTGGAACCACACCATGTAGAAGGCGTCGCCGAGCCGCCGGCGCAGCACCGGCAGCGGTGCCACGGGGGAGCGCGGTGTCATCGGCACGCTCATCCCCACGACGGCGCGCACCCGCTCCGGATGGGCCCACGCCATGTGCCACACGATCGAGGCGCCCCAGTCGTGCCCGACGAACACCGCGTCCCGGGCGCCCACGTCGTCGAGCAGCCCGAGGAGGTCCCCGCACACGGTCGGCGCGTCGTAGGCCTCGACCTCGGCGGGGCGGCTGCTGCCGCCGAAGCCGCGCATGTCGGGCGCGAGCACCCGGTACCCCGCGGCGGCCAGGGTCCGGATCTGGTGGCGCCAGGAGAAGGCCAGCTCGGGGAAGCCGTGGCAGAGCACCACGAGGGGCTTCGCCGGGTCCTTCGGGCCGTCCTCGAAGACGCGCAGCGTGATGCCGTTCGTCGCGACGTCGCGTGCCGTGACCCGGTCCCACGCGCCGTTCGGCAGATGTGCGGTCATGAAACAGGGCTCCTCGGATCGTCCGGCCGGTGAACGGCGGCAGGCCGGGCCCGTGCGGCGGTGTCCGGCACGGATCCTGAACCTGACGTTGGGTTCGAATATACCGAGCGGTCCGCCGACTGTCATTGAACTTGAACCCGGATTCAAATACGGTGGAGGCACAGCCGAGCGAAGGAGCCGTCACCCCATGCGGATCATCGACAAGGTCGCCGTGGTCACCGGCGCGGCGGGCGGCATCGGCGCCGCCGTCGCCCAGCGGCTCCTGGAGGCGGGCGCCCGCGGCGTCCTGCTCACGGACCTGGACGCGACCCGCCTCGACGCCACCGTGCGCGAGCTCGCCGCCGGGCACGGCGACCGCGTCGCGGGCCGGGCCGCCGACGCCGCCGACACCACGGACCTGCGCGCCCTCCTCGGCCTCGCCGAGGAGCGCTTCGGCCCGGTCGACCTCTACTTCGCCAACGCGGGCATCGGCGGCGGCGCAGGCCTGGAGGCGAGCGAGGAGGAGTGGAGCCGCGCCCTCGACGTGAACGTGCTGGCGCACGTGCGCGCCGCGAAACTGCTCGTCCCGGGCTGGGTGGAGCGCGGCGAGGGCTACTTCTTCTCCACCGCCTCCGCGGCCGGACTGCTCACACAGATCGGCTCGGCCACGTACTCCGTCAGCAAGCACGCCGCCGTGGCCTTCTCCGAATGGCTCTCCGTGACCTACGGCGACCAGGGCGTGCGGGTCAGCTGCCTGTGCCCCCAGGGCGTCGAGACCGAACTGCTCATGGCGGGCACCCGCTCCGCCGACGCCACGGAGCGCGCCGCGGCCCGCGCCGTCCTCGAGTCCGGTGACCTGCTCCAGCCGCTCGATGTCGCCGACCAGGTGGTCGCCGCCGTCGCCGAGGAGCCGTTCCTCGTCCTCCCGCACCCCCAGGTGCTCGACTTCTACCGGCACAAGGGCAGCGACTACGACCGCTGGCTGCGCGGCATGCGGCGCTACCAGAAAGCCGTGCGATGAGCGTTGAGGAGCACACCCGCAGCGCGGTCCTCTTCGACTTCGGCGGGGTCCTCACCACCAGTGTGACCGACGCCTTCGAGGACCTCGGACGCGAACTGGGCGCGGAGCCCGGCCAGTTGCTCCGTCTGCTCTCCCGGGACGAGGAGAGCAGCGCCCTGCTCGTCGCGCACGAGGAGGGCCGCATCGGACAGCGCGCCTTCGAGGAGGGGTACGCGGCCCGGCTGCGCGCGCACGGCGTCACCGTCACCGGGCCGGGACTGCTCGCCCGGCTCCAGTCCCGCATGCGCCCCGACCCGGACACCCTCGCCCTCGTCGCGCGGATCCGCGCCGACGGACACCGGGTCGGCCTGCTCTCCAACTCCCTGGGCGACGACTGCTACGCGGGCTTCGACCTGCCCGCCCTGTTCGACGCGGTCACCGTCTCCGGCGAGATCGGCGTCCGCAAACCCTCGCGCCGCGCCTACGCCACCGCCTGCGCCCGCCTGGGCGTCCCGCCCGAGGAGACCGTCATGGTCGACGATCTCCAGCAGAACCTCACGGCCGCGGCCCGGATCGGCATCGCCGGCGTCCTGCACCGCGACGCGGCCGGCACCGCTTCCGCCCTGGCGCGCCTGTTGCGGCCCGCCGGCGCGCGATGACACCGTACGAGACCACCACCGGAGGACACCCGTGTACGAGTTGACCGACAGGGCCAAGCGCTACCAGGCCGACCTGCTCGCCTTCATGGACGAGCACGTCTACCCCGCCGAGGCCGTCTACGACGAGCAGATGGCCGCCTCGGGCGACCCGCACTTCCACCCGCCGGTCATCGAGGAGCTGAAGACCGAGGCGAAGAAGCGCGGCCTGTGGAACCTCTTCCACCCGCACCCCGAATGGGGCCCCGGCCTCACCAACCTCGAGTACGCACCGCTCGCCGAGATCATGGGCCGCAGCGCCCACCTCGCCCCCGAGGCCACGAACTGCAACGCACCCGACACCGGCAACATGGAGGTGCTCACCCTCTTCGGGACCGACGAGCACAAGGAGAAGTGGCTCAAGCCGCTGCTCGACGGGGAGATCGCCTCCGCGTTCGCCATGACCGAGCCGGCCGTGGCCAGTTCGGACGCGAGCAACATCCAGATGCGGATGGAGCGCGACGGCGACGACTACGTCCTCAACGGCCGCAAGTGGTGGACCTCCAACGCCCTGCACCCGCACTGCAAGGTGCTCATCGTCATGGGCAAGACCGACCCCGACGGCCCGGCCTTCCGCCAGCAGTCGATGATGGTCGTGCCCGTCGACACCCCCGGCGTCACGATCCTGCGCGGCCTGCCCGTCTTCGGCTACCAGGACCGCGAGGGCCACGCCGAGGTCCTCTTCGAGAACGTCCGGGTCCCGGCCGGCGCCCTGCTCGCCGGTGAGGGCGACGGCTTCATGATCAGCCAGGCCCGGCTCGGCCCCGGCCGCATCCACCACTGCATGCGTGCCATCGGCATGGCGGAGCGCGCCCTGGACCTGATGATCGACCGGGCGCAGTCCCGTACGACCTTCGGTGCCCCGGTCGCCGAGCGGGCCAACATCCAGGACTGGATCGCCGAGGCCCGCATCGAGATCGACATGGCCCGGCTGCTCACCCTCAAGGCCGCCTACCTGATGGACACCGTCGGCAACAAGCAGGCCCGCACCGAGATCGCGGCCATCAAGGTCGCCGCGCCGAACGTCGCCCTCAAGGTCGTCGACCGCGCCATCCAGGTGCACGGCGGCGGCGGCGTCAGCGACGACTTCCCGCTCGCGAGCATGTACGCGCACCTGCGCACCCTGCGCCTGGCCGACGGCCCCGACGAGGTGCACAAGCGGACCATCGCCCGGCGCGAGCTGCGCCGCCGCGAGACGGAACGGGGTGAGCGGTGACCTCACCGGCCCCCTCGGACTCCCTCGAGGGCAAGGTCGCCGTGGTGACCGGCGCGTCGCGGGGCATCGGCCTCGCGGCGGCCGCCGCGCTGCGCGACCGCGGCGCCCGGGTCGTGCTCACCTCGCGCAGCGCGGAGCGGGCCGAGGAGGCGGCGCGCTCGCTCGGAGCGGGCGTCACCGGATTCGGCGCGCACGCCACCGACGAGGACGCCGCCCGCGCCTGCGTCGACTTCACCGTCGGCACGTACGGCCGCCTCGACATCCTGGTCAACAACGCCGGGACGAACCCCGCGTACGGGCCGGTGATCGACCAGGACCACGCCCGCTTCGCCAAGACGATGGACGTCAACCTGTGGGCGCCGATCCTGTGGACGTCCCTCGCGGTCCGCGCGTGGATGGGCGAGCACGGCGGCGCGGTCGTCAACACCGCCTCGATCGGCGGTCTTTCGGTCGCCCAGGACGTGGGGATCTACCACGTCTCGAAGGCCGCGCTCATCCACCTCACCCGGCAGCTCGCCCTCGAACTGGGCCCGCAGGTGCGGGTCAACGCGATCGCACCGGGCATCGTGCGCACCCGCCTCGCGCAGGCCCTGTGGCAGGAGAACGAGCGCCGTGTCGCGGACGCCACGCCGCTCGGCCGGATCGGCGAACCGGGCGACGTCGCCGGCGCCGTGGCCTTCCTCGCCGGGGACGGCGCCCGCTGGATCACCGGTGAGACCCTCGTCGTGGACGGCGGCCAGCTCCTCGCGGGCGGCGTCCTGGACAACTCGTCGGGACAGGGGAGTTGATAGGGCTTTTCCTCCGGGTGACGGGTGCGTCAGGATGGGGCCATGACCGCGGCCCAGATCGCCATGACCGAACTCGGGACATGGCCGGACCTGGTGAGCGGCCCGCCCCGGTGCGCGGTAGGGCACGCGTTCGGCGCGGCGGGCCATGACCTCGTCCATTTCCACTCCGACGACTGCGCCGATCTCTATCTGACCTCGTCGGCGGTGCAGCGGCTGCTGCCGCAGCTGCGGCGCGCGAGCGCCATCAGGGTCCATCCCGGCGCCTCGTGGATCACCGTGCTCCTGGAGTGCGACACCGATGTCCATCTGCTGCTCAGCCTGGTGAGCGTCGCGCTCAAGGAGCACGGGGAGCACGCGTGCCCCTCCCCGCCCTGCGACTGGGAGCGGCCCCGGGCCTCCTGACGACCCGGCCGTGGCGGTGCGTGCGGTCGGCGACCGGCTGCGGGCATTCTGGTGGCCGGAGCCGCGACGACGAACTGCGAGGCCGGCATGCGCAAGATCATCCTGATGATGTCCGTGTCCCTCGACGGCTACATGGAGGGGCCCGACCGGGAGATCGACTGGCACCGGGTCGACGAAGCGCTGCACCGGCACATGAACGACAAGGTCGCCCGTCTCGGCGGACTTCTCACCGGCCGCGTCACGCACGAGCTGATGGCCGCGTACTGGCCCACGGCGGACGCCGCCCCGCAGGCCACCCCCGCCGAGGTCGAGTTCGCCGCGATCTGGCGCGACCTGCCCAAGATCGTGTTCTCGCGGACGCTGCCCCCGGGCCCCGCCGAGTGGCACGCCACGGTCGTCCCGGAGGTGGTCCCGGAGGCGATCCGTGCCCTCAAGGAGCAGCCCGGCGGCGATCTCGTCGTCGGCGGTGCCGATCTGGGCGCCACCTTCCTCGCCCACGACCTCGTCGACGAGTTCCACGTCTACGTCCACCCGGTGCTGGTGGGCGCGGGCAGACCGATGTTCCCCGCGAGCTCCTTCGCCCCCGCACCGCTGCGGCTGCTCGGCACCCAGACCTTCGGCAACGGTGTCGTCCTCATGCGCCACGAGCGCGTCCCCGTCTGAAGCGCCCGCCCGGCTCGCGATATCGCCCAGGGCGAAGCCGCTCCCCGGGCCGCCGGTGGACGCCTACGCTGGCGCGATGAGCATCCACGAGAGCGCCCGCGGCCCGCGCGCGGCCACCCCCGCACCGCAGCAGGAGCCGCTGTGGCGGCACGTGGTCGGGGACGTGCTGCGGCGCCGGCGGCGCGGCCAGGGCCGGACCCTCCAGGACGTCGCCGACGTCGCCGGGATCTCCATGCCCTATCTCTCCGAGATGGAGCGCGGCCGCAAGGAGGCCTCGTCGGAGATGCTCGCGGCGGTGGCCGGGGCGCTCGGGCTCGGGCTCGTCGACGTCCTGGTCCTGGCGCAGGGCGAGCTGGTGCGTGCCGCGCGCCCGCGCCGGGCCGTGCCGGTCACCTCGGTCGTGTCGGTCACGAC
>NZ_WWIA01000964.1 GCF_009870065.1 Streptomyces sp. SID5785
GAAGGCTGCGCGCAGCGCATGCCTTCAGGGGCGCGGGGCGCGACCAGCCTGCCGGCGACCGGGCGGGGCTACTCCAGAGGCGACTTCATGCCCGGCTGGTAGTCGCCCGCCGGCTGGCGCGTCATCACGTTCAGGCGGTTGAACGCGTTGATCCCGGCGATGAGACAGACCAGCACCCCGAGCTGGTCCTCGTCGTAGTGCTTGGCGGCCCGGGCCCACACCTCGTCGGACACCCCGCCGGCGGCGTCCGCGAGCCGGGTCCCCTCCTCCGCGAGCTCCAGCGCCGCGCGCTCCGCCTCGGTGAAGACCGTCGCCTCGCGCCACGCGGCGACGAGGCTCAGCCGCACCGCGGTCTCCCCCGCGGCGACGGCCTCCTTGACGTGCATGTCGAGACAGCCCGAGCAGCCGTTGATCTGGCTGGCCCGGATCTTCACCAGTTCCTGGACCGCGCCGGGCAGCGCCGATCCGGCCAGCGGCTGGTGCGCGGCGACGAGCCGCTTGAGGAATCCGACGGCGGCGTCGCTGCCGAACAGGTTCAGACGGGGTTCCATGGTCATGGCATGCTCCCTGCGTGGATCCGTGGTCCTTGGGTGGCGTTCACCGATGAGACGGATCGCGGGGGTCCCGCTGTGACATGCCGGGGTGTGAGCTACGCCTCGTACGCCTCGATGAGCTCACGCGAGCGCTTCACGTCGCTCGCGATCGCCTCGACGAGCTGCTCGAGCGAGTCGAACCTGGACATGCCGCGCACGAACGCGAGGAAGTCGACGGCGACGTGCAGCCCGTACAGGTCGAGGCCCTCACGGTCGATGGCGTACGCCTCGACGGTCCGCTCGACGGCGTCGAACTGCGGGTTCGTGCCGACCGAGATCGCCGCGGGCATCGCCTCGCCGTCGACGTGCAGCCATCCGGCGTAGACGCCGTCGGCGGGGATCGCGGTGTGCGGCAGCGTCTCGACGTTGGCCGTGGGGAAGCCGAGCTCGCGGCCGCGCTGCGCGCCGCGCACGACGACGCCCTCGACGCGGTGCGGGCGGCCCAGGATCTCCCGGGCGCCCTCGACGTCGCCCTCGGCGACGAGGCGCCGGGTGAGCGTCGAGGAGAACGGCTGCCCGCCGCCGGCCGAGCCGCTCACGTACAGGTCGATGATCTCGACCTCGAAGTCGTAGGTGCGGCCCTGCTCGGCGAGGAAGGCCACGTCACCGGCGGCCTTGTGGCCGAAGCGGAAGTTGGGGCCCTCCACGACGACGCGCGCGTGCAGCCGGTCGACGAGGACCTTCGCCACGAAGTCGGCGGGCGACAGCTTCGAGAACTCGGTGGTGAACGGCAGGATCAGGACCGCGTCGACCCCCAGGTCGGCCATCAGCTCGGCCCTGCGGTGGTGCGGGGCCAGCAGCGGCGGGTGCGAACCCGGGCGCACGACCTCGCTGGGGTGCGGGTCGAAGGTGACGACGACGGCCGGAACGCCCAGCTCACGGGCGCGCTCCACGGCGCGGCCGATGATCAACTGGTGTCCGCGGTGCACCCCGTCGTAGGAACCGATGGTGACGACGCTGCGCCCCCAGTCCTGGGGGATGTCCTCCAAGCCACGCCAGCGCTGCACGGTGATTGCTCCTCGCAAACCTGTGTACGACGGTTCCGTCTCTGCCTTCGCGTCTCCTACCGAACACGCAGGTCTAAGAGTGCCATGTCGCACGGCCGCGCCTCTCATCGGGCGGTCGTCCGGGCTCAGACGGGCACCGCGGCGCCGGCGACGCTCTCGACGGTGCGACGGGTGCTCGGGCCGACCAGGGCCGCCCAGTCGTCCGGCTCCGCGGCCAGCCAGCGGGCCGTGAGCGCGGCGAAGCCCGGGACCGCCCCGGCCAGCTCCACGAGCCCGCGGTCGAAGCGGGCGGCGCCCTGCGGGGTGCGGACGAGCAGGGTGCCGGTGCGGTGCACGAGGTCCCGGGTACGGGCCTGGCCGCGCCGCACGGCGCCCCGTGCGGCCGCGTCGAGCACGGCCGCGAGGACGTCCGGGTCGCGCTCCTGGCCGAGCAGGACGTCGAGCAGCTCGCCGCGCAGCCCGCGCGAGGCGGCGGTGCCGGGCGCGGCGAGCACGGGCGCGAGCGCGGCCCGGACGGCGGTCGACGGGGCGCGCAGCAGCTCCAGGGCGAGCGGCAGCAGGACCGAGCGCCCGGTGGGGCCGCGCTCCAGACAGCGGTCCACGAACGCGGCAGCGTGCCGGGCGGCGCCCTCGGGCCGGTCGGCGGTGACCTCCCCGACGAGGGCGGCGGCCCGCCGGGCCAGCGCGGGGGTCGTCACGTCGGCGAGCGTGCGCACGATGTCGCCCGCACCCGGCCCGAGTTCACCCAGCCGGGTGCGGAACGCCGCGAGGACCGGATCCGGGTCGCTCTCCAGGGCCGCGGCGAGCGCGGACGCGGGCAGCTGCGGGTCACCGGTCGCGAACCGCCGCAGGGCGCGGTCCAGGTACGCGGGCCGGGAGCGGGGGTCGCGGACGAGCAGGGCGAGCGCGGCGCCGTGCAGCCGGTCGCCGCCGGGCCGGGCCAGCAGGGCGAGGGCCGCGTACCGGAGCAGCCCGTGGTCGGCGTCGCCACGCGCCCGGGACTGGACCCGCAGCCCGTACGCGAGCGCCGCGACGTGCCGGTCGGTGCGCTCGTCGTGGGCCCAGCGGTCGACGGCGCGGCACAGCGCGGACGGCTCCTCGTCGGCCAGGACCGTGAGCAGCTCGTCGGCGCGCGGGTGCGGGCAGTCGACGAGGGCCTCGGTGAGGTCGTCGACGGCGCGGTGGCGATGGGTGTGCAGGAGCGCCTGGGCGGCCGTCGCGACCGTGGCGTCGGGCAGGGCGGGCAGGGCGCGCTCGTCGTCGAACCACGCGGTGAGCTGCCGCTGGGCCCCGGCGGGGTCGGCCGCGAGCAGTTCGGCGACGGTGTCGAGGTAGCGGTGGCCGTCGCCGGGTGAAGGATCGTGCACGACGAGGCGGCGCAGCAGCGCGAACCGGTCGTGCGCGCCGACGCGCAGCGCGGTCCAGAACCAGGGCCCGTACGCCCCGCGGTCGGCCAGCGTCTCCAGGACGGGCAGGTACGGCGCGGCGTCCCGGACCCGCAGCAGCACCTGCCCGACCAGATGCTCGCCCCACCATCGCGCCTCCTCGTCCCCGGACGCCTCCGTCCCGGCAGGCACCCCGGCTCCGTCAGCGGCTCCTGCTCCGGCAGCGGCTCTTGCTCCGGCAGCGGCTCTTGCTCCTGCTCCAGCTCCGGCTCCGGCTCCGGCTCCGGCTCCGGC
>NZ_WWIA01000965.1 GCF_009870065.1 Streptomyces sp. SID5785
GGCGGCCGCGTCCGCCGAGCCGGCGGACGCCCTGGTCACCGGGCTCGCCGCGCTCGCCCTGCACGGCTTCTCGGCCGCTCCCCCTGTGGCCTCCCTGGACCACGTGGACGTCCTCGTGCCGCGGACCCGGCGGCTGCGCTCCACCGAGCTCGCCCGGATCGTGCGCACCCCGGCGCTGCCGGCCCCCGTGTTCCTGGACGGGCTCCCGGTCGCGCCCGTGGCGCGGGCGCTCGCCGACGCCGTCGCCCAGCTGTCCGACGCGGCGGCCGTGCGCCGGCTGCTGACGGAGGCGGTGCGCTGCGGACACTGCGAACCGGCCCTCGTCGTACGGGAGTTGACCCAGGCCCGGCTGCTGACCCGGCCGCACGTCGTGGACGCCGTCGACTCGCTGCTGGCCGAGGGCCGCTCGCTCGCCGAGGACCGGCTGTACGCGATGGTGCGCGAGCACCGGCTGCCCGCGCCGCTGTGGAACGTGGATCTGCGGCTGCCCGGCGGACCGCACCTGGGCGGCGTCGACGCGTTCTGGCCGGACCAGTCCGTCGCCGTCGAGCTGGACGCGCGGGCGCCGCGGACGGACGAGGACGCGGAGTGGATCGAGTACGCGCACAAGCGGGAGCATCTGGAGCGGCTCGGGATCACCGTCGTGCATCTGACGCCGCGCAAGCTGCGGGAGTCCCCGGAGCAGCAGGCCGCCGTGGTGCGCACCGCTCTGATGGCCGCCGGGGACCGGGACCCGGCGGCCTATGTCGTGGTGCTGCCCCGCTGAGCGGCGGGCCGCGGCGGGTGCGCCGTATCAGGCCTTGCGCAGGACCAGTTCGGTGTTGCGGTCCCTCGGTCTGCCCGCGAGCGTGCTGCGGGAGCCGGGGGCGTTGAAGGACAGCTCCCGGTAGAGCGAGGCGAGGCCGGTGCGGCTCAGGTCCCCGGGGACCGGCCGGTACGGGGCCGCCGACTCGATGAGCGTCGTGAACAGCGAGAGCGTGCCGTCGTGGTTGTCGGCGATCTCGATGACACGGGCCAGCTGCGGGTAGTCCACGTGCGAGGCCGTCGAGATCTCCCAGAAGCCGGTGCTGCCGCCCGTCCCCGGGTGCGCGGTGATCTTGTTCTTGTGGCTGTGGCCGTTGACCCAGGCGAGGACCGGGCGGTGGCGGGCGAGCAGCGCGGTGAGTTCGGCGCCGCCGTGCCGCCGCTCGCGGGGGCGGTGCGGGTCGGGGTTGAGATTGCGCATCGACCTGCTGGTGTGGTGCGAGAAGACGACGACGTGGTCGCCGTCCCGGTCCGCCTCCCGGAGCCGGGCGGTCAGCCAGTCGAGCTGCCCCTGGCCGATCGAGCCCTCGTAGTGGCCGCCCGGGTCGGTGCTGTCCAGACTGAGGCCGACGACCCCGGGGGCGATACGGAACGCGTAGTACTGGGTGACCGCGGCCAGGTTCTCCCGCGTGTAGCCGTGGCCGACGGGTCCGGGGCCGGTGTGCGCCGGGTCCAGGTGCGCGGCCAGGTACTCGGCCGGGGTGAAGGGGGCGCGGCGCGGGTCGGGGGTCACCGTGCGCATCGCGCGGACCTGGGCGGGGGCGGTCAGGAGGTCCTTGAAGGCGTTGCCCCTGGGGTCGCCGCCGCGCTCGACGTCGTCCCACAGGGCGCGGCCGACGGACGCGGGCAGGTCCATGAGCTTGCGGCCGCCGGTGGCGAAGTCGGCGAAGAACGGGTCGCCGGGGGCGTAGCAGCCGCCGGGCAGGGCGTCGTGGTTGCCGACGGTCGAGTACCAGGGCAGGTTCAGGCCCGGGCTGTGCACCTCGGCGGTCGCGGCCCGCAGGAAGCCGTCGATGCGCGGGAAGGCGTGCCCGGTCTTGTCGGCGTCGCGCAGCGCCGAGTCGGGGTGCCAGTACAGCTTCAGGCCGCTGTTCTGCACGCCCTCGTAGTGCTGCGGGTCGCCGGAGTCGGGCCGGATGCGGCCGCCGCTCATCGTCGTGAGGAACCAGTCGAGTTCGGAGCGGGCGTTGTTGTCCGTGTTGTCGCCGGTGGTCATCACGAAGCCGAGCGGGGCGGCGGTCACGGGAGCGCCGCGCAGGCTGTTGACCCGTTCGACGAGGGAGATCGCCCCGGCGACGGAGAGCGCCTCCTGGGGGCGCCAGGCGCTGGAGGTCCTGGCGCGCAGGTACTCGTAGCGCAGCGGGTGCTGGACGTCGACCAGGTGCAGGTCGGTGAACTGGACGAACGCGGCGAGCGCGGTGCGCCTGTCCTCCCGCGCGGCGCCCGGGGCGGCGAGGTCGTCGCGGGTGACGCGGGACCAGGCCGGGCCCGCGGTGAGGTGGCGGTAGGCGGAGGCCGAGGCGTGCGGGGTGCCGGTCGCGGCGAGCGTCGTGCCCTCGGTGTAGGGGGCGAGCGGCGCGGCCGGGGCCTTGCGGGAGACGGCGTGGACCGGGGCCGTGGGGCCCGCGGCCGCCTCGCCGCCGCCGGGGCCGAGGGCGTAGCCGAGGCCGGCGGTCAGGCCGGCGGCGCCGGTGGCGGC
>NZ_WWIA01000966.1 GCF_009870065.1 Streptomyces sp. SID5785
TCCCAGGTCGGTGGGCTGGTAGCACAGGGAGCAGAACTCGCAGGCCACGATCAGTGCGTTCGCCTCGGGGTAGGCGGTGCAGAAGTCGTGCGCCCGGTTCACCGCGGCGCCGCCGGCGGCGCAGCCCAGCTGGGCTATAGGTATCTGTCTGGTGTCGCTGGAGAAGCCCATCTCGTTGATCAGCCACGCGGTCAGCGACGGCATCATGAAGCCCGTGCACGACACGTAGATGATCACGTCGATGTCCGTGGCGCGCAGCTCCGCGTCGTCGAGCGCCCGCTGCACCACCGCGGGCACCCGGGCCTTGGCCTCCGCCTGGTAGAGCGTGTTGCGCTCCTCGAAGCCGGGGTGCTTCAGCGTCTCCTCGATGGGCTGCACGATGTGCCGTGTGCGCACCCCGGTGTTCTCGATCAGGCGCAGGGCCAGCGGGAGTTGGGGGTGGTCCTCGTGGTGCGCGCGCGCCAGGGCGAGCGTCTCCTCCATGGTGATCACGTGTTCCGGCACGGAGACAGCTGGTCTGCACAAAGTCGCCATGAGCCTGCGCCTTCCGATCGCCCCCCGGTGGAGTCGCCGGCCCCTTGTCGTGGGCGGCTCAACCACGATCCCCCGCCGCGCGCCGTTCGTCCCGTCGGACTACTCCGTGCCGGTGGTGACGGGGGACTGCGCCGCGGCTACTCCTCGCCGGTGCCCAGCGCCGTGGCCAGCGCGGACGCGGGATCCGCGGTGGCCGCACCGGCGGGCGTCCAGCGCCCGCGCTCCTTGCGGTACGGCCACCAGCGGCCGTCCTCGCCCAGACGCAGCTGCGCGGTGCCGCCGGCCGCGGTCCAGCGGCCTCGCGACGCCTTCAGCGCGGGGCGCTCGCCGTCGTCCCACGCCGCGTCCAGCGCCGCACGCGCGCGGGCGGCACTCTCGGGGTCGGGCGCCCGGTCCTGCTCCAGGACGGCGAGCGCGGCGGGGCCGCCGCACTCCCAGGCCCGCACCGCGAGCGCCAGTCCCTCCCGGTCCCGGCCCGAGCCCGCGGCCAGGCGCGCCGCGACCGCCGCAGCCGGGCCGCCGCAGGCCAGCCGTACGGCGTCCTCGGCGACATCCGGCTCGGGACGCGCCGCCCGCAGCGCGTGCCCCGCGCCGAGCGCCTCCGCAAGCATCCTGCGGGCCTCGGCCGCCGCCTGGGCGCCCAGGAACGCCAGCGCGTCGGCGTCGACCCCCTCGGGCGCGGGCGTCTCGGTGTCGAGCGAGGGCAGCGCCCCCGGCTCCTCGGGGAGCACCGGCTCGGCGGGCAGCGGCGGCAGGACGAGTGCGGACGCGTACGCCTCCGCCGCGTCCACGCCCTCGGGCTCCGGGCCGGACTCGGGCCCGGAGCCGGGAGCGCTGCGCACCTGGAGCTCGTCGAGCAGCTCTCGCTCGCCGCGCCCGCGCAGCAGGAGCAGCAGGAACGGGTCCTGGTCGAGGAGCCGCGCCAGTTGGTAGCTGAGCGCGGACGTGTGGGCGCAGTGGTCCCAGGCGCCGCACTCGCACCGCGGCTCCAGATCCCCGATCCCCGGCAGGAGTTCGACGCCCGCCGTCGCCGCGTCCTCCACGAGGTGCGGCGGCATGTCGCGGTCCAGGAGCGCCGCGATGTGTCCCGCGCGCTCGACGGCCATGTCGGCGAAGCGGTCCCACGCCTCCGCGTCGAGCGGCTGGAGCAGCACGTCGGCCCGGTGCCGGGCGCCCCCGCGGTCCTGCACCACCGCCGTGATCCGCCCGGGCCGCACCGAGACCGCGCCGACCGCTCCGGCGCGGGCCAGCCGGCGCCCCGCCTTGAGCTGCGCGAGCTCCAGGGCCGTGTCCTCGAGCGCCTTCAGCCAGGCCTGACCCCACCAGGTGCGGGCGAAGGCCTTGCCGTGGGCGGGCGGCAGCGCGGGCAACGTGCGCTCCTCGCCGCGCGCGTGCCCGTCCTGCCCGTCGCGCTCGCCGTTCCGGTCCTGCGCGTCGTACTCGTCCTGCGCGTCGTACTCGTCGTGTTCGTCGTGTTCGTCGTGCCCGTAACGGTCGCCGTGCCTGTCGTGCTCGCCGTAGAGATCGCTCATCGGACGCCGCCCCCTCGCAGCTCGACCAGATCGGCCAGTTCGGCATCGGTGAGTTCGGTGAGAGCCGCTTCGCCGGACCCCAGCACGGCGTCCGCCAGCTCCCTCTTGCGCTCCAGCATCGCGGCGATGCGGTCCTCGATGGTGCCCTCGGCGATCAGCCGGTGCACCTGCACCGGGCGCGTCTGCCCGATGCGGTACGCGCGGTCCGTGGCCTGGGCCTCCACCGCGGGGTTCCACCAGCGGTCGTAGTGCACGACATGCTCCGCGCGCGTGAGGTTCAGCCCCGTGCCCGCCGCCTTCAAGGAGAGCAGGAACACCGGGACTTCACCGTCCTGGAAGCGCTGCACCATCGCCTCGCGTTCCGCCACGGGCGTGCCGCCGTGCAGGAACTGCGTCGGGACACCGCGCGCCGCGAGGTGGCGCTCCACGAGCCGGGCCATCTGCACGTACTGGGTGAACACGAGCACGCTCGCGTCCTCGGCCAGGATGGTGTCCAGGAGTTCGTCGAGGAGCTCCAGCTTGCCCGAGCGGCCGGGGATGCGCGGAGCGTCCTCCTTGAGGTACTGCGCCGGGTGGTTGCAGATCTGCTTGAG
>NZ_WWIA01000967.1 GCF_009870065.1 Streptomyces sp. SID5785
GGCCGCGCGCCCTGCGGCGTGGCCCGGCCGCTCCGTGTACGCGGCGGCGGCGTGCAGCGCCCGGGCGGTGGCCCGGCGCTCGGGCCCGTGCGGCCGGACGAGCGCGGGTGCCATCCCGACCAGCCAGGCGACGGCGCCTGCCCCGAGCATCAGGGCGAGGTGTCCGGGGACCTGTCCGGCGGTCTGCGGCGCGAACAGCGCGGCGGAGCTGATGAAGGTGAAGATCAGGTGGCCGGGCGGCCCGATGCGCGTGGCGTCGCAGAGCGTCTTCTGGACGGCGGCCAGCACGGCGCCGACGGCGACGAGCACCGCGGCGGATCCGGTGAGCGAGGCGGTGACGAGCGCGACCGCGATGCTCGCGAACATCCCGGCGACGACCCAGGCGAGGGCGCGCGCCCGCGCGGCGTAGGGGAGGTTGTGCCCGTACAGGGCGCAGAAGGAACCGGCCATCGTGTACATCACGAGGTCGAGGCGGCCGAGGGCGAGCAGTGCCAGGTTCGGTATCGCCGCCGAGACGACGACGCTCGTCGCGGGCTTGAACCAGATGTCGGCCGGTCTGTTCGCCCGCAGCACTCCGGCGAGCGGGAGCGGTCGGACGGTCCGGGTGCGCGGGGTCGGCGGAGTGCTGCTCATACAGAAACCTTAGCAGGTGTTTCACCAGTAAAACGAAAGGAAAGGATCCGCGCGTGCTTCCCTGCGCCGCCTTACGCGCCCGTGCGCCCGGGCATCTTCCTGTCGAGCTGTCGCACCCACCTGCACCGTGGCACCGGAGCCGGCCGCGGACAGCCGGCAGGACCGACTGAGGGGGACCCGCGTGCACGGACCGGAGTCGGCCGCATGGCTGCTCGTCGCTCTCTGCGCCGTCACCGGCGCCTCCTGTCTGCTGCGCCGGCGCAGCGGCGACGGAGAACAGCGCCGCACGGCCGGCGGCGAGGCACTCATGGGGTTCGGGATGGCCCTGATGGCGGTGCCCGCGGCCGTGGTGACGCCGCCGCGCTGGACCTGGCTCCTCTACGCGGCCGTGTTCGGCGGCGCCGCCCTGCGCGCGCTGTGGGCGGCCCGGCGCGGGGCGCACCACCTGCACCATCTGGCCGGGACCTTCGCGATGGCCTACATGTCACTCGCCATGGCGGCCCGGCCCTCCGGCCACGCGCACCACGCGGCGGCCGGACTCCCGGTGCTCACGGGCGTCCTGCTCGTCTACTTCACCGGGTACGTGCTGCGGGCGGGCGTGCGTCTGGTGCCCGCCGGGGCCCCTGTGAGCTCCGGGACCTCGGTGGGGGCGGCATCCGGCACCGGCGCCGGCACCGCCGGTCCGGCCTGGCGTGACCGGCCCGAGCTGGCGCGGGCCTGCCGCCTGTCCATGGCCATCGGGATGCTCGCGATGCTGCTGACCATGTAGCCGCCCGGAGGGCCGTCACCGCCGCTACGGCCACCGAACGAAACCGTGGCGTGCGTCACTTGGCGAGCCGGCCCATACCGCCGGGTAGCCCGCGCCAAATAGGCTGACGGACATGACGGTCCCCGTAGCGCTGTTGCTGCTCGGCGCCTTTGTCGCTGTCGTCGCCCCGCGTCTGCTCGCACGCGCCGACTGGCCGGACCGGGAGCCGATCGTCGCGCTGTGGGCGTGGCAGTGCGTCGTCGCGGCCGTCCTCCTGTGCTGCGCCCTGTCGATGACGCTGAGCGCGGCGTCCGCCTGGCAGGCGTTCCGCGGGCGACTCTTCGCGCCCGCCCCGCACGGGGTCGTCGAGGCGTACGCACTGCGCGCCCCCGGCCCCTGGGCGGCGACGGTCGCCGTGGCCCTCGCCCTCGGCGGGGTGTGGACGGCCGCGATGCTCGTGCGGGAGGTGCACCGCGCCCGGTCTCGCCGTCGGCGGCGCCGCGCCGAACTCCTGGTCCGCGCACCGCTGTTGCCCGGCGAGGAGCCGGGCGCCGACCGTCTTGTGCTGCTCGAGGCGGAGCGGCCCGACGCCTGGTGGCTGCCGGGCCCGACCCCCCAGCTGGTCATCACCACAGCGGCGCTGCGCCGCCTGAAGGGGCATCAGCTGGACGCCGTGCTCGCCCACGAGACGGGCCACGCCCGCTGGCGGCACGACTGGCTGCTGCACTGCTCGGGCGCGCTGGCCTCGGGCTTCCCGCAGATCAGGGTGTTCGCCTCGTTCCGCGACGAGATGCACCGGCTGGTCGAGCTGGCGGCCGACGACGTCGCGTCACGCCGCTTCGGCCGGCTCACGATCGCGCTGGCCCTGGTCGAACTGAACGAGGACCGCGGCGTGTTCGGCCCGTGCCCGACCCCGCACGCACACGTCCCGCAGCGGGTGCACCGGCTGCTCGCGCCGCAGACCCGGCTCAGCCCGGTCCACCGGCTGCGGCTGACGGCCGCGGCGGCGCTCATCCCGCTGGTCCCGCTCCTCGTGACGTTCGTCCCGGGCCTGCGCGCGCTCGGTTAGCGTTCGCGTCCGGCGCGGGCGGCACGGTGCTGGTCCCGGCACCGTGCCATGGGTGAAGATCTCCCCCATGCACCCGGCACGGCTCGACTCCCCGCAGCGGACGCCTCCGGTCCCCCGGCCGCGGCCGCGCACGCTGTGGGGTCTGGCGCTCGTCAACGCCGTCCTGCTCG
>NZ_WWIA01000968.1 GCF_009870065.1 Streptomyces sp. SID5785
GTCCCCCGCCCCCGGCACGTCCCCCGCCCCCGGCGACGACTCCTCCGGGCCGACCTCGCCGCCGCAGCAGGCCGCCTACCAGGACGGCAAGCCGTTCGCGGTCATGTACATCCCGCGGTTCGGTTTCACGTGGAACAAGCCCGTGCTCCAGAACACCGCGGTGGACACCCTCAAGAAGGGGCTCGGCCACTACGAGGGCACTGCTCGGCTCGGGCAGAAGGGGAACTTCGCGGTGGCGGGCCACCGGCGCACGTACGGCGATCCGTTCAAGGACTTCCCCCGGCTGAGGCCCGGTGACGACGTGGTGCTCACCGACGGCACGACCTGGTTCACGTACGTCATCGACACCGACCCGTACAAGACGCTGCCCACCGACGTCGGTGTCATCGACCCGCTTCCGCGCAAGTCCGGATACGACGAACCGGGCCGCTATCTGACGCTCACCACCTGCGAACCGGAGTGGGGTCACAGCCACCGGCTGATCGTCTGGGCCCATCTCGATGCCACTCAGCCTGTGGAGGCCGGGAAACCGGAGGCCCTGCGCCGTTAGTCTGGTGCCCGGACGCAGACGGTGTGGAAGGAGCGACCGGCATGTACGGCTGGATCTGGCGGCATCTGCCGGGCAACGCGTGGGTGAGGGCGGCGATCTCGATCGTGCTCGTGCTCGCGGTCGTGTACGTCCTGTTCCAGTACATCTTCCCCTGGGCCGAGCCGCTGCTGCCCTTCAACGATGTGACGGTGGACGGCCAGTGAGCTCGCGAAAGACCCGCATTCTCGTCGTCGACAACTACGACAGCTTCGTCTTCAACATCGTCCAGTACCTCTACCAGCTCGGCGCCGAGTGCGAAGTGCTGCGCAACGACGAGGTGACGACCGCGCACGCGCAGGACGGCTTCGACGGCGTGCTCCTGAGCCCCGGGCCCGGAGCCCCCGAGCAGGCCGGCGTCTGCGTCGACATGGTGCGCCACTGCGCCGCGACGGGCGTCCCCGTCTTCGGGGTCTGTCTCGGCATGCAGTCCATGCAGGTCGCGTACGGCGGTGTGGTGGACCGGGCGCCGGAGCTGCTGCACGGCAAGACCTCGCTCGTGCACCACGGGGGCAAGGGCGTCTTCCGGGACCTGCCCGAGCCCTTCACCGCGACCCGCTATCACTCGCTGGCCGCCGAGCCGGCCACGGTGCCCGACGTGCTCGAGGTCACGGCCCGCACCGACGACGGCATCATCATGGGCCTGCGCCACCGCGAACTGCCCGTGGAGGGCGTCCAGTTCCACCCCGAGTCGGTGCTGACCGAGCACGGTCACCTGATGCTGGCGAACTGGCTGGCGGAGTGCGGGGACACGGACGCCCCGGCCAGATCGGCGGGGCTCGCGCCCGTCGTGGGCAGGGCCTCGGCGTGACCGCGCTGCGCCCCGAGCACGACGGCGACGCCGGGGGGTTCGAGGAGGCCGTACGGCGTCTCGACGACCCGCTGAGCGACCCGCTGCCGGGGCAGCACCCGTCGCCGTGGTTCCGGGCGCCGGGCGCGGCCGAGCAGGAGCCCGCACCCCAGCAGCACGCACCCCAGCAGCACGCACCGCAGGAGTCGGCTCACCGGCCGCCCGCACCGCAGCCCGTCGAGCCCGAGCCCGAGTGGTACGACCCCGCCGGGTACGCCCAGGACTGGTACGGCGAGCAGACGCCCGTACCGGACGACGAAACGGTTGCCCTGCGCACGGCCGACACCCGGCGCGCCACCGAGCCCGACGACGGCCCCCGCGAGCCCGTTGTACCGGACGAGGAGCCCGCGCCCGCCCCCGTCGCCACCGGCGGCCGCGCGGCGCGCAGGAAGGCCGCCAGGAAGGGCGGGGGACGCCATGCGGGCGGCGCGACC
>NZ_WWIA01000969.1 GCF_009870065.1 Streptomyces sp. SID5785
TGACCAGGACGTCGAGGATGGCCGGCTCGTCGTCGACGACGAGGAGCCGGGTGCCGGGCGGGACCTCCGTTGCACGCATTCCGGCATCCTGGCACCGCTGCCTGAGAGGAACGTGAACGATGCGGTGCCGCGCCCGGCCTCACGCCCGCAGGAGATCCGTCGAGACCGTCCAGAGGGCCTCGGCGGTGGCGGCGTCGAGCGCCCATTCCTTGACGCCGTGCGGGTGTTGTGCGAGGTCTGCGTCGTCCGGCACGGTGTATGCCTCCTGCCCGTCGTCGAGGTAGTGCCCTCCGGTGTGCGCGAACTCGGGGGCGACGGCGGCGACAAGGCTGGTGGCGGCACCCTGGGCGATCGTCTTGTACGTGAACACACCGGCGGCCTCGGCCGCCGCGAGCGACCGCTTCTGCTCGGGTGTGAAATGGCGCTGGAGACCCGTCGCGATCCCGCCGGGGTTCACGGCGTTGGCGACGATGCCGTCCGCCGCCCACCGGCGCGTCGCTTCGACGGCGAACAGTGAGTTCGCGGTCTTCGACCGGGCGTAGGCGATCTGCGGGTCGTACCGCCCGCGCGTGAAGTGGAGGTCGTCGAAGGCGATGCCGGCCCGCATGTGCGCCGTCGAGCTGACCGACACGATCCGCGCCCCGTCCCGGTCGGCGGCGCCCCGGGCCAGGGCGTCGTGGAGGCCGGTGGCGAGCGCGAGGTGGCCCAGGTGGTTGGTCGCGAACTGCAGCTCCCAGCCGTCACGGGTGCGCTCCGGGCCGCCGGTGACGACTCCCGCGTTGTTGACGAGAAGGTGCAGCGGGCCCTGCCAGGCGTCGACGAGGCGTGCGACGGTGCCGAGGTCGGCGAGGTCGAGCCGGACGACCCGGGGGCGGATCCGGACGGCCGTCCCGTCCGCGGCGCCGTCCGCCGGCTCGGCGATCCTGCGGGCGACCGCGTCGCCCGCCCTCGTGTCACGGACGGCGAGCGTCACGTCGGCACCGGCGGCGGCCAGCGCCCTGGCCGTCTCGAGCCCGAGTCCGGACGTCGCTCCGGTCACGAGGGCGCGCACGCCGTCGAGCGCGACGCCTCGCAGCACGTCGTCCGCGGTGCTGGAGGCGGTGAACGGCGTGGAGATCAGGGATCGAGGTGCCATGCCTTCGACTATACGCACTGAACATGATTTGTATAGTGCGGTCACCGCTCCTATGCTCGCCCCATGAGCAGCTCCGATCCCGGACCGCCGCCCGCGGCGGACACCGACACCGACCGCCGGTCACTGGTTCTCGACTCGGCCATGGCCACGTTCGCGCGATTCGGCTACCGGAAGACCTCGATGGAGGAGGTGGCCCGGGCGGCCCGCATCTCCCGTCCCGGGCTCTACTTCCTCTTCTCCTCGAAGGAGGCGTTGTTCCGCGCCGC
>NZ_WWIA01000970.1 GCF_009870065.1 Streptomyces sp. SID5785
GCGGGCGAGTTCGAGCGGCCGGTGATCCTCTTCTCCGGCGGCAAGGACTCGATCGTCATGCTGCACCTGGCGCTGAAGGCGTTCGCCCCGGCGGCGATCCCCTTCTCGCTGCTGCACGTGGACACGGGCCACAACTTCCCCGAGGTCCTCGCCTACCGCGACCGTGCGGTGGCCCGGCACGGGCTGCGGCTGCACGTCGCGTCCGTGCAGGACTACATCGACCGCGGCGTGCTCAAGGAGCGTCCCGACGGTCTGCGCAACCCGCTCCAGACGACGCCGCTCACCGAGCGGATCGCCGCGGAGAAGTTCGACGCCGTCTTCGGCGGCGGCCGCCGGGACGAGGAGAAGGCCCGCGCCAAGGAGCGCGTGTTCTCGCTGCGCGACGAGTTCTCGCAGTGGGACCCGCGCCGCCAGCGCCCCGAGCTGTGGCAGCTCTACAACGGCCGGCACGCCCCCGGCGAGCACGTCCGCGTCTTCCCGCTGTCCAACTGGACCGAGCTGGACGTGTGGCAGTACATCGCCCGCGAGAACATCGAGCTCCCCGCGATCTACTACGCGCACGAGCGCCCGGTGTTCCGGCGCAACGGCATGTGGCTGACCGCCGGCGAGTGGGGCGGCCCGAAGGACACCGAGCCCGTCGAGACGCGCCAGGTGCGCTACCGCACGGTCGGCGACATGTCCTGCACCGGCGCCGTCGAATCCGACGCGACGACGATCGAGAAGGTCATCACCGAGATCGCCGCGTCCCGGCTCACCGAGCGGGGCGCCACCCGCGCCGACGACAAGATGTCCGAGGCCGCGATGGAAGACCGCAAGCGCGAAGGGTACTTCTAGACATGAGCACCACACCCGTCTCCGCCGCCGAGGAGCTGGCCGGCCTGTCGGCCACCACCCTGCTGCGCTTCGCCACCGCCGGCTCCGTCGACGACGGCAAGTCCACCCTGGTCGGGCGGCTCCTGCACGACTCCAAGTCGGTCCTCGCCGACCAGCTGGAGGCCGTCGAGCACGCGTCGCGTTCGCGCGGCGCCGCCGAGCCGGACCTCGCGCTGCTCACCGACGGCCTGCGCGCGGAGCGCGAGCAGGGCATCACCATCGACGTCGCCTACCGCTACTTCGCCACGCCCCGGCGCCGCTTCATCCTCGCGGACACCCCGGGCCACGTGCAGTACACGCGCAACATGGTCACCGGTGCCTCCACCGCCGACCTCGCCGTCGTCCTCGTCGACGCGCGCAACGGCGTCATCGAGCAGACGCGCCGGCACGCCGCCGTGGCCGCCCTGCTCCGCGTCCCGCACGTCGTGCTCGCGGTCAACAAGATGGACCTGGTCGACTACGCGGAGCCCGTGTTCGCGGCGATCGCCGAGGAGTTCACCGCGTACGCCTCCGACCTGGGCGTCCCGGAGATCACCGCGATCCCCATCTCGGCCCTGGCCGGCGACAACGTCGTGGAGCCGTCCGCCCACATGGACTGGTACGGCGGCCCCACCGTCCTCGAGCACCTGGAGACGGTGCCGGTCAGCCACGACCTCACGAGCTGCCACGCGCGACTGCCCGTGCAGTACGTGATCCGGCCGCAGACCGCCGAGCACCCCGACTACCGCGGCTACGCGGGCCAGATCGCCGCGGGCACCTTCCGCGTCGGCGAGTCCGTGACCGTGCTGCCCTCGGGCGCGACCTCGAAGATCGCCGGGATCGACCTCCTCGGCACGCCGGTCGACGTGGCGTGGACCCCGCAGTCGGTCACCCTGCTGCTCGAGGACGACATCGACATCTCGCGCGGCGACCTGATCGTGCCGAGCGACGACGCCCCCGCCACGTCGCAGGACGTCGAGGCCACCGTGTGCCACGTCGCGGACACGCCGCTCACCGTGGGACAGCGGGTGCTGCTCAAGCACACCACCCGCACGGTCAAGGCGATCGTCAAGGAGATCCCGTCGCGGCTCACCCTCGACGACCTCTCCCAGCACCCGGACCCCGGGCAGCTCGTCGCCAACGACATCGGCCGCGTCAAGGTCCGCATCGCGGAGCCGATCGCGCTCGACTCCTACGCCGCCTCCCGGCGCACCGGCTCGTTCCTGCTGATCGACCCGTCGGACGGTACGACGCTGGCCGCGGGCATGGCCGGCGAGGCCTTCGCCGCGGCCGACACCGCCGCCCCGGCCGCGGACGCGGACGACGAGGGCTGGGACTTCTGACCGCCATGAACCCGACTCTCTTCGACTACTACGGGACGTTCGCCAAGGAGGGCGGCCGCATCGGCAGCGGCGCCCTCGGCAGCGGACAGGGCGGGGTGGCGCGATGTGCGCGCTGACGTACGCGCACTGCCTGCGCGCCCTCACCCCCCGCACCCCGCACCGCGCTCGACGGAAACGAAGACCTGCCGACCTCCCGGCCACACGCTGACCGTGTGACCGCCGGGCCAACGAGAGGAACCCCTCCCGTGCCTGCCATCCGATCGTCCTTCGCACGACGCTCGCTGCTCGCCGTCACCGCCCTGCCGCTCCTCGCGCTCACCGCGACGGCCTGCGGCTACGGCTCCGAGTCCGACAGCTCCCAGGAGAACGTCTCGGCCAAGGGCAAGGCCCTGTCCGCCGACACCGTCAAGATCGGCTACTTCGGGAACCTGACCCACGGCACCGCGCTCGTCGGCCGCCAGCAGGGCATCCTGCAGAAGGAGCTGAAGGGCACGCAGGCGAAGTACGCGACCTTCAACGCGGGCCCCGCCGAGATCGAGGCGCTGAACGCCGGATCGATCGACATCGGCTGGATCGGCCCGTCGCCCGCCATCAACGGCTACACCAAGTCGCAGAGCAAGTCCCTGCGGATCATCGGTGGTTCGGCGTCCGGCGGCGTCAAGCTCGTCGTGAACCCGAAGAAGATCAAGTCCCTCGACGACGTCAAGGGCAAGAAGATCGCCACGCCCCAGCTCGGCAACACCCAGGACGTCGCGTTCCTGAACTGGATCGCCGAGAAGGGCTGGAAGGTCGACGCCAACTCGGGCAAGGGCGACGTCTCCGTGGTCCGCACCGACAACAAGATCACCCCGGACGCCTACAAGTCCGGTTCGATCGACGGCGCGTGGGTGCCGGAGCCGACCGCGTCGAAGCTGGTCGCGGAGGGCGGCAAGGCGATCCTCGACGAGGCCGACCTGTGGCCGGACAAGAAGTTCGTGATCACGAACATCATCGTGTCGCAGAAGTTCCTGAAGGCGCACCCGGACGTCGTCGAGGCGGTGCTGCGCGGGTCCGTGAAGACCAACAAGTGGATCAACGCGAACCGGGACGAGGCGAAGGCCGCGGCCAACAAGCAGCTGGAGCACGACTCGGGCAAGGCGCTGCCCGCCGAGATCATCGACCCGGCGTGGAAGTCCATCACGTTCACCGACGACCCGCTGGCCTCGACCCTCGACACGGAGGCGGCGCACGCGGTGAAGGCCGGTCTCCTGGAGAAGCCGGACCTGGCCGGGATCTACGACCTGAGGCCGCTCGACAAGGTCCTCGCGGCCGAGGGCGGCGGCAAGGTCGACGACGCCGGTCTCGGCGTCAAGTAACCGACAGCGCAGCCGAGTCAGCATCGATCCCCAGGAGGTGACGACCATGGCGACGACTCTCGCCAGTGCGGCGGACGCCGCAGCCGCGACGACGGGCGGCAAGGCGGCCCGCATCGAGCACGTCTCGAAGTCCTTCGCCACACCGGCGGGGCCCCAGCTCGTCCTCGACGACATCAGCCTCGATGTCGCGCCGGGCGAGTTCGTCACGCTCCTGGGGGCCTCCGGCTGTGGCAAGTCCACCCTGCTCAACCTGGCCGCGGGGCTCGACGCCCCGTCGGCCGGCTCCATCGCGACGGACGGGCGGCCCGCCCTGATGTTCCAGGAGCACGCTCTGTTCCCGTGGCTGACCGCGGGCAAGAACATCGAGCTCGCCCTGAAGCTGCGGGGCGTCGCGAAGAACGACCGGCGCACGCGCGCCGAGGAACTGCTCGAACTCGTCCGCCTCCAGGGCGCGTACGGCAAGCGCGTGCACGAGCTGTCGGGCGGCATGCGCCAGCGGGTGGCGCTCGCCCGGGCCCTCGCGCAGGACGCGCGGCTGCTCCTGATGGACGAGCCGTTCGCGGCGCTCGACGCGATCACCCGGGACGTGCTGCACGGCGAGCTGACCCGGATCTGGGAGGAGACCAACCTCTCGGTCCTGTTCGTCACGCACAACGTGCGCGAGGCGGTGCGGCTCGCGCAGCGGGTCGTGCTGCTGTCCTCGCGGCCCGGCCGGATCGCCCGCGAGTGGACCGTGGACATTCCGCAGCCGCGGCGCATCGAGGACCCCGAGGTCGCCGAGCTCTCCGTCGAGATCACCGAACAACTGCGTGGGGAGATCCGCCGCCATGGCAAGGACTGAAGCGACGGCCACCGCCCCGGACCTGGCGGGCCCG
>NZ_WWIA01000104.1 GCF_009870065.1 Streptomyces sp. SID5785
GGCGCCGGCCGGGGTGAGGGCGGGGCGCCGGGTCCCGTGCGGGTCGGGGGGCGGCTCGGCGGAGAGCGGGGCGGAGCAGAACCCGCAGCGGTCGCCGATGAGTTCGAGCCCGCACCAGCGGCAGTCCTCGCGCTTGACGGAGGAGACGAGCTGGTAGAGCACGGAGATGTCGGGGATCGCGGCGGCGAACTCGACCAGCCGGCCCGGGTTTCCCGGCTTGCCGGTCGCCCACCAGCGCGGCGAGTCCCCGGGCAGCCGCGCCTCGGTGGCGCCCTGCACGCGCCAGGCGGGGGCGAGGGTGCCGGTGACCCAGTCGGCGGGCTGGCGGCCCACGGCGTAGTGGAGGCGGGTGCCGAAGGCCGGGCCGGTGGGCACGGAGTCGGGGCCGGTGAGCCGTACCACCTGCGGCTGCGGCGAGGCGACGACGGCGAACTGGGTTCCGGGCGACCAGGACTTGGTGTGGGCGCGCAGTGACACCGGGACGCGGTCGAGCCGGGCGACCGAGCCGACGACGGCGCCCGCGTGGACGTAGTGCGCGAGGAGCCGTCCGGCGGAGGCGAGGACGCCGGGGCTGAAGTCGCAGACGGACAGCTGGCGCAGTTGCAGGGCGAGGACGGCGAGGCCGAGCGGCGGCAGTTCGGGCCGCACGATCGCCATCCGGTCGGTCTCGAGCACGGACCGGATCGCGTGCAGTCGGTGAACGACCGCGTCCGGGGCGGATTCCGGACACAGGGCGATCACATAGCCGTGCGCCTCGATCAGGGCATGGACGTCGACGATCGCGCGGTCGAGCGAGTACGCGCGCTGCGGGTCGCCGACGGGCAGCACGGCGGCGCTCGGGGTGTGCCGGTCGGGTGAGCCGAGTACCAGGTCAGGGTCGGTGACGGCGACTGCGGTCGGCACGCGTGTCCCCCGTTCGCTCGGCCTCCTCCGGACAGCGCGGTGCGCTGCGGTGTGCTTGTCCGAGCACCATATCCACGCGGGCGTCCGTCAACACCCCACTTCGCACTGTTCACGCGGTGATCGCCCGTGGTTGGCGAGGAAGTGTCGGTCGGGGTTCGTCCCAGACCTTGACATCCCCAATGGTCTGGACCAGCTTGGACCTCCAGCAGCTGCGTACTCCCCTGCACCCCTCCCCCAACTCCCGTCACTCGCACATCGCTTCGGCGGACCGGGTGCGACGGGTGTCCCCCCACACGGAGGCAGAAAATGATCCGTTCCGAAAGCAGCAGGAAACACGGCCGTCGCCGGTCCCGTCTCGGCATGGCCGCCGGCGTACTCGCGGCGGCGGCGCTGACCGCGGCCGGGCTCATGGCCACCGGCACCAGCGCCTCGGCGGCCGAGGTCCCGGCCCACGCCGTCACCGGGTACTGGCAGAACTTCGACAACGGCGCGACGGTGCAGACCCTCGCCGACGTGCCCGGCGACTACGACATCATCGCGGTCGCGTTCGCCGACGCCACGGGCAGTCCGGGCGGGGTCGACTTCACGCTCGACTCGGCCGGGCTCGGCGGCTACACCGAGGACGCGTTCAAGGCGGACATCAAGGCCAAGCAGGACGCGGGCAAGTCGGTGGTCATCTCGATCGGCGGCCAGAACGGCACGGTGGCGGTCAACGACTCCGCCTCCGCGGCGAACTTCGCGAGCTCGATCACCTCGCTCATGGACGAGTACGGCTTCGACGGCGTCGACATCGACCTCGAGAACGGCCTGAACTCCACCTACATGTCACAGGCGCTCAAGTCGATCGCGGCGGACGCGGGGCCGGGCTTCGTCCTCACGATGGCGCCCCAGACGATCGACATGCAGTCGACGTCCGCGGAGTACTTCAAGACGGCGCTCGCCGTGAAGGACATCCTCACGGTCGTCAACATGCAGTACTACAACAGCGGTTCGATGCTCGGCTGCGACGGCAAGGTCTACAGCCAGGGCTCGGTCGACTTCCTGACCGCGCTCGCCTGCATCCAGCTGGAGGGCGGCCTCGACCCGTCCCAGGTCGGCATCGGCACCCCGGCCTCGTCGAGCGCCGCGGGCAGCGGCTACGTCGCGCCGTCCGTCGTCAACGACGCCCTCGACTGCCTGGCCAAGGGCACGAACTGCGGCTCCTTCAAGCCCTCGAAGACGTACCCCGGCATCCGGGGCGCCATGACCTGGTCCACGAACTGGGACGCCGCGTCCGGCAACGCCTGGTCCTCGACGGTGGGCCCGCACGTCGACGCCCTGTGACCCTCCACCCCTGAACGGGCAGCGCCGCCGCTCCCCCGGCGGCGCTGCCCAGGCCGTGCCACCCGCCCCCGACCGGGGTCACCCGGCGTCCTCCCCGTCCCGTGCGACGAGTTCGACCTCGAAGCCCGCCTCGTTCTCCAGGTACGCGGCGTAGTGCCCGTCGCCGCCCGCGTACGGGTGGCGGTCGGGGAAGAGGAGGGTCCAGCCGTGCGCGGGGGCGTCGGCGGCCAGACGGTCGACGGTGCGGGCGTCCTCGACGTGGAAGGCCAGGTGGTTGAGGCCGGGGCGGTGGCGGTCGTGGTGGTCCGCGGTCCGGGCCGGGGACTGTTCGAGCACGAGGTAGGTCGGGCCGAGCCGCCAGCTGCGGCCGGTGTCCCAGCTCTGCGACACCTCGTAGCCGAGGCGCCGGAGCAGCCAGCCGGTCGAGGCGCGCGCGGCGGGCAGGTCGGGGACCCAGAGCTCGACGTGGTGGAGCGTTCCGTGGGGTGGGCCGGTCATGGTGAGGAGGGTAGGCGCGGCGGGGGTGCGGTGTCGTCGCGGCGGGCTTGGTTGAATGACGGTATGGGTGAGCGTGGGCGGGTGGCCAGTCGGACCGCGGTGCTGGTGTGCCAGGGGCGGGCCGTCGCGGACGGGCGGAGCGGTGACGGTGGGCGGTTCGGGGATCCGGTGGCCGTGCGGCTGCTGCGCGACGCGGAGCGGGCCGTCGTGGACGAAGTGCGCGCCGGGACGCCGCCGCAGGGCTGGGCGGCACGGACCGCGTACGAGAGCGTGCGGGCCTGCGCCGAGCTGATGGTGCCGCGGACCGTCGCGATCGACGAGGCGGTGACGGAGCGCGTCCGGGGCCAGCTGGTCGTGCTCGGCGCCGGTCTGGACACGCGGGCCTGGCGGCTGGCCGGGCTGGAGCGGACGGACGTCTGGGAGGTCGACCACCCGGCGTCGCAGGAGGACAAGCGGGCCCGGCTCACGGACGCGGGTGCCCCGGACGGGCTGCCGGCCGTGGCCCGCTCCGTGCGGTTCGCGCCGGTCGATCTCGCCGTCGACGACCTCGGCGCCGCGCTGGACGCCGCCGGGCACGATCCGGCCGCGCCGACGACCTGGCTGTGGGAGGGCGTCGTCCCGTATCTGACGGCGCAGGAGGTGCGGGCCACGGTCGCGGCGCTGGCCGCGCGCAGCGCCCCCGGCAGCGCGCTCGTCGTGAACTACCAGGCGCCGTCCGCGAAGGCCGCGCTCGGGCGGCTCCTGACGCGGTTCCTCGGCAGTTCGGTCACGGCGGGCGAGCCGTGGCGGTCGCTGTGGAAGCCCGCCGGGCTGGCGGCGCTGCTCGCGGAGCACGGGATGCGGGTCGTGCGGGACCGGGCGCTGTCCGAGGTCGCGGCCGGCGGTGACGGCGGCCGCCCGGCGGGCACCTCGCTGCGGTCGGGGCGGGTGGCCGTCGCCGAGTGCGGCGGGGGCCTGACGGGCTGACGCCGCGCGGCGGCGACCGGGACCGGACACACGAGAGCGAGGAGAGAGAGCGAGGAGAGAGAGCGGGGAGAGAACGACGCACTCTCCTCGCACTTTCAAGCTATAGCCCGGCGGGGGGCTTGCCGCAAGGCCCCCGTCATGCCGCACAATCGTCCGCCGGTGCCGCCACCTGCGCAGACGTGGACGGCGGACACCGGACGAACGGAACGGCCGTCGCCTCGGAAGGTGCCGCTATGGGTGAGCAGTACGTGTGGGATCTACGGGACCTCGACGCATCGCAGGGCGCGCTCGCCGGCGGCAAGGGGGCGAACCTGGGCGAGCTCGCCCGCATCGAGGGTGTGCACGTGCCGCGCGGCTTCTGCGTGACGACCGGCGCCTACCGGCGGACGGTCCTGGAGCGGACGCCCGGGGTCGGCGCCCTGATCGAGGAGCTCACGGCCCTCGCGGGGCCCGAGCGGGCCCGGGAGCCCGGGCACCCGGAGGCGGTGCGCGAGCTCAGCGCCCGGCTCCGGCGGGCCGTCGAGGCGGCCGTCCTGCCCGGCGAACTCGTCGAGGCCGTCACCGAGGCGGTCGGGCGGCTCGGCCCAGACACGCCGTGGGCGGTGCGCTCCAGCGCCACCGCCGAGGACCTGCCCACCGCGTCCTTCGCCGGTCAGCAGGACTCGTACCTGAACGTGGTCGGGGTGCCCGCGGTGCTCCGGGACGTGCGGCGGTGCTGGGCCTCGCTGTTCACCGAGCGGGCCGTGGCGTACCGGCTGCGCGGCGGCATCGACGAGCGGGCGGTCCGGATGGCCGTGGTGGTGCAGGAGATGGTCGTGCCGGACGCGGCCGGGGTGCTGTTCACCGCCGATCCCGTCAGCGGGAACCGCAGGGTGTCCACCGTCGACGCCGGGTTCGGGCTCGCGGAGGCGCTGGTGTCGGGGGCCGTGACCCCGGACGTCCTGCGGGTGCGGGACGGCCGGGTCGTCGAGCGGACCGTCGCCGTCAAACGGCAGGCCCTGCGGGCGAGGAGCGGCGGCGGCACGGAGGCCGTGCCCGTCCCGGCGGAGCGGCAGGAGCGGCCCGTGCTGTCGGACCGGCAGGCGGTGCGGCTGGCCGCGCTCGGGCGGCGGATCGAGGAGCGGTTCGGGCGGCCGCAGGACATCGAGTGGTGCCTGGTCGGCGAGGACGGCTTCCGGGTGGTGCAGAGCAGGCCGATCACGACCCTGTTCCCGGTCCCGGTCCGCAAGGACGCGGAGGGGAACACCGACGGCACCCGGGTGTACCTCTCCGTGGGGCACCAGCAGATGATGACCGACGCGATGCGGCCGCTGGGCCTCAGCGTGTGGCAGCTGACCGCCATGGCGCCGATGCACGAGGCGGGCAGCCGCCTGTTCGTGGACGCCACCCGGCAACTGGCCGCGGGCGAGCGCCGCACCGCGTTCCTGGACCTCGTCGGCCGCGGCGACCCGCTCGTCAGGGACGCGCTGGAGACGCTCCTGGAGCGCCCCGACGTCGTCCTGCCCGCGGCCCCCGACGCCCCGGCCGCGCCGCCCGGACGGCGGCGCGCCTCCGACGCGCTCGCGACCGACCCGGCGATCGTCACCGAGCTGGTCGCGCGCAGCCGTGCGTCCGTCGCGGCGCTGCGGCGGGACATCGGCGCGCGGCGCGGGAGCGAGCTGTTCGACTTCCTGGCCGGGGCCTTCGAGGAGCACAAGCGGGTGCTCGCCGATCCGCTGAGCATGCGGGCGGTGATGGCGGGCATGGAGGCGACGTGGTGGCTGAGCGACCAGCTGCGCGCCTGGCTCGGCGAGGAGAACGCCGTCGACACCCTCACCCTGTCCGCGCCCGGCAACGTCACCTCGGAGATGGGCCTGGCCCTGCTCGACGTCGCGGACGCGATCCGTCCGTACCCGGAGGTCGTGGCCTACCTGGAGGGTGTCGGCGACGCGCCCGACGCCGCGTTCCTCGACGGGCTCGCGGCGCTCGGCGGAGGGCCCGCGGCGCGCCGCGCCCTCGACGGGTACCTGGAGCTGTACGGCGCGCGCTGCGTCGGCGAGATCGACCTGACCCGGCCGCGCTGGAGCGAGCGCCCCGGCACGCTCGTGCCGCTGATCCTCGACCACGTACGCAACTTCGGTCCCGGCGCCGCCGCGCAGCGCTTCGAGGACGGGCTGCGGCGGGCGCGGGAGAAGGAGCGGGACGTGCTGGCCCGGCTGCGGGACCTGCCGGACGGGGAGCGCAAGGCCGAGGAGACCGCGGCGGCGATCGAGCGGGTGCGGACCTTCATCGGCTACCGGGAGTACCCCAAGTACGGCATCGTCCGCCGCTACGCCGTCTACCGGGAGGCGCTGCTCGCGGAGGCGGCCCTGCTGGTGGAGCGCGGGGTGCTCGACGCGGTGGAGGACGCCTACCAGCTGACGTTCGAGGAGTTCCGGGAGGCCGTGCGGTCCGGCACGGTGGACCGCGGGCTGATCGCGGAGCGCGCGGAGGCGTTCCGCGCGCACCGGGCGCTGACGCCGCCGCGGGTGCTCACCTCCGACGGGGAGGCGGTCAGCGGCGCGTACCGGCGTGCGGACGTGCCGGACGGCGCGCTGACCGGGCTGCCGGTGTCCGCGGGGACCGTCGAGGGGCGGGCCCGTGTCCTGCTCGACCTGACGCGGGCCCGCGACCTCGCGCCGGGCGACATTCTCGTGACCGCGTTCACGGACCCGAGCTGGTCGCCGCTGTTCGTCGGGGTCGCGGGGCTGGTGACCGAGGTGGGCGGGCTGATGACGCACGGTGCGGTGATCGCCCGCGAGTACGGGCTGCCCGCGGTCGTGGGCGTCGACGGGGCGACCCGGCGGATCCGGGACGGGCAGCGCGTGCGGGTGCACGGTACCGCCGGGTACGTCGAACTCCTGCCCTGAGCCGGGCGGCGCGCCGCGTCCCGGCATCAGAAGACGTCGGACCAGGGCTGGTCCCAGATCTGCTGCACGCACAGCACGACGAAGAGCAGGCCCGCGACCGCCAGCATGCCGTTGCTGAGCCGGCCGTTGCGCCAACGGTGCGGGGTGCGGTGCGAGTTGAGGAGCCAGAGCAGGGTGAGGGCCAGGAACGGCATGAACGCGGCGCCCAGCACCCCGTAGAGGATGATGAGGCGGAACGGCTGGCCCTGGAAGAGCAGCACGATCGGCGGGAACGTCAGCCACAGCAGGTAGGCACGGAACGGCAGGCCCTTTTCCCGGTCGCCGCGGGCGACTTCGGTGCCGGTGACGCGAGCGCTGCGGTAGCGCTCGACGAAGTCGGCGAACATCAGGCTCACGCCGTGCCAGACGCCGATCAGCGAGGTGAACGACGTCGCGAAGAACCCGACGAGGAACAGCTTGGCCGTCACGGTGCCGTACTGGGCCTCCAGGACGCCCGTCAGGTCGAGCAGGCCCTTGTCGCCGGAGGAGATCGCGACGTGCGAGGCGTGCAGCAGCTCGGCGCCGACGAAGAGCATGGCGACGACGAAGACGCCGGTGGTGAGGTAGGCGACGCGGTTGTCGAGCCGCATGACCTTCATCCAGCCCGTGGTGGTCCAGCCCTTGGCGTTGACCCAGTACCCGTACGCGGCCAGTGTGATGGTGCCGCCGACGCCGCCGATCAGGCCCAGGGTGTTGAGGACGGAGTCCTTCTCGTCGGGCAGCACGGGCAGCAGGCCGGCGAAGGCGTCGCCGAGGTTCGGCGTGACGCGGATCGCGAGGTACACCGTCACGACGAACATGACGCCGACGAGGACGGTCATGACCTTCTCGAAGACGTCGTACTTGTTGAACCAGACGAAGACGAGCCCGACGATCCCGCACAGGATCGCCCAGGGCTTGATCGACCAGTCGGCCGGGAACACGTCGGGGAACAGCGCCTGCAACGGCAGCGCGCTGGAGGACATCGCGGCCGCGCCGTAGACGAAGCCCCACACGACGACGTAGACGGCGAAGAAGTACGTCGTCCAGCGGCCGAGGCTCGCCCAGCCGTCGAACAGGGTGCGGCCGGTGGCCAGATGCCAGCGGCCGCACGCCTCGGCGAGGCTGATCTTGACGAGGCAGCCGATGACGGCCGCCCACAGGAGGGTGTAGCCGAAGTTGCTGCCGGCGATCAGGGTGGCGACGAGGTCACCGGCACCGACACCGGTCGCGGCGACGACGATGCCGGGCCCGATGTAGCGCCAGCTGGACTTGCGGGGTCGGTCGGAGTCGAAGGGGAGGGAGCCGGTTCCGGTACCTGGAGTGCCCGTGGTGTCCGCCATGACTCCCATGGGTGCGCAAAGTGCGGCGGCGGACAAGGGTTCCGGCAGGAATCGACACGATCAGGCGCGGGCCCCGGGGCCTTCCCCGGTCCCCCTAATCCTCGAAGTACGCGTCCAGCGCCTTGTCGAGGGTCTCGGTCCACTCCTGGAGGCGGGCCTTGTCGGGGGCCTCGACGTCGTTCGGGTACCAGCGGCTGTTGGGCGTGTGGACCGTCACGAGGAGCCGCTTGCGGGACGTGCCGACCTCGACGGCG
Organism: Streptomyces sp. SID5785; assembly: GCF_009870065.1. GTDB lineage: Bacteria > Actinomycetota > Actinomycetes > Streptomycetales > Streptomycetaceae > Streptomyces. The sequence continues at coordinate 8,194 of NZ_WWIA01000104.1, forward strand.
CTGATCTCGTCCCAGCCGAACTCGGCCTCCTGGTCGTCGAGCGTGAAGCGGACGCCGCTCGCGTCGACGGAGATCGACCCCCGCCGGTCCTTCGCCTCCAGAACGGGGCCGTCACTGTCGGCCCCCCGAACCGGCTCGGACCCGGCGTCCTCGGCCTCGTCCTCGGCGTCCGTCGTGTCCTCGTCCTGCTCGGCGGGCGCCTCCTCGGGCGCCGCGTCCTCGGGGACGGCGTCCTGCGTCACCTCCTCCGACGGCTCGTCGGATCCCGTGACCGCGTCCTCGGCTGCCGCCTCCGTGACGGGAGACGTCAGGCCGGGAACGTACGCCGGGTCGAAACCGGCACCGGTGACGGGCGTGACCTTCTGGCTCTCCATACGCTGCTCCACGGGCCGAAGTATGGCGGACAAGGCTGTGCGGCGCTCCCTCCGGGCCCACCTCGTTATTTGACGTGCCCATTACCGTGCTCTGTTACCTTCGCCGATTCAAGCAGTGCGAGACGGGGGCCGAACGCACATGGCGTGGGACGAGTGGGAAGAGCGGCGGGGGCCGGCCGGAGATCACCATCAGGGCCAAGGACGTGCACGGCGCCGCGAACGGCACCGGTACTGATGACCACCATGAACCAGCCCACCACCGCCCCGACCCGTCGCGGCGGCCTCCTGACGGTCGCAATGGTGCTGACCGCGCTGTCGGCCGTGCTGCTCGGCGCGCACATCTCGTTCGACGGGGACACGTTCCAGGACTGCGTGTACCTGGGTCCCTCGACGCGGATGTACGTGACCGCGTGGGCGGGCCCCGTGTGCAGCGTCGCGGCGCTGCTGCTCACCGTCCGCCGCACCGCGCGCTTCGGCGGCGCGCGGGCGGCGGTGGTGTGCCTCGCGGTGCTGCTGCTCGCCGTCCAGGTCTTCGCGCTGTACTGGGTGTACGCGCCCGACCCGTCCGGCGGCACCGGCTGCTCGGGGCTGTCGTTCGCCTAGACGAACAGGCTGACCACCGCGGCGACCGCGAAGCCGGCGAGGGACAGGACCGATTCCAGGATCGTCCAGGTGCGCAGGGTGTCGCGCTCCGAGATGCCGAAGTACTTGGCGACCATCCAGAAGCCGCCGTCGTTGACGTGCGAGGCGAAGATCGAGCCCGCGGAGATCGCCATGATCACGAGGGCGACGAAGGCCTGCGAGTAGTCGCCCTCGGCGAGCAGCGGGGCGACGATGCCGGCCGTCGTGACGATCGCGACGGTGGCCGAGCCCTGGGCGACGCGCAGGACGAGGGAGATCAGGTAGGCGAGGACGATGACGGGCAGGCCGACGTCGTTGAACGTGTCGGACAGGGCCTGCGCGATGCCGCTCGCCTTGAGGACCGCGCCGAAGATGCCGCCCGCGCCGACGACGAGCAGGATGTTTCCGACCGGCTTGAGGGAGGCCGTCGAGACCTGCTCCAGGGACTTGCGGGACCAGCCGCGCCGGATGCCGAGCAGGTAGTAGGCGAGCATCAGCGCGATCGTCAGGGCGACGAAGGGGTGCCCGAAGAACTCGATGACGGAGCGGCCCGTGGACGGGTCGAAGGCGATCGAGGAGAACGTGGCGAGCAGGATCAGCACCAGCGGGGTGCCGATGATCGTGAAGACGGTGCCGAGCGGGACCGGCTTCTCGGTGGGCTGCACGCCCTGCTTGCGCTGCTCCTCGACGAGCGCGGCCTTGGCCTCGTCGGCGGCCTCGACCATGTCCTGCGGGACCGGCACGAAGATCCGCTTGCCGATCCAGGCGGCCCAGCCCCAGGCGGCGAGCACGGCGGGGATGCCGCAGACGATGCCCATGAGGATGACCCAGCCGAGGTCGACCTTGAGCAGTCCGGCGGCGGCGACGGGGCCGGGGTGCGGGGGCAGGAAGGCGTGGGTCATGGACAGACCCGCGAGCAGCGGCATGCAGTACAGGACGATCGACTTGCCGCCGCGCTTGGCGGCCGCGTAGACGATCGGCGCGAGGACGAAGATGCCGACGTCGAAGAAGACGGGGATGCCGAAGATGAGGCCGGTCAGGCCCATGGCGAGCGGGGCGCGCTTCTCGCCGAAGAGGTTCAGGAGGCGGGAGGCCAGTACCTCGGCCCCGCCGGAGACCTCGAGCACGGCGCCGAGCATGGTGCCGAGGCCGATGATGATCGCCACGTGTCCGAGGGTGCCGCCCATGCCGGACTCGATGGTCGAGACGGCGTCGGACTTCTGGACGGTGCCGAAGAGTTCGGTCACGGAGAGGCCGGCCGCGAGGCCGACGGCTATGGAGACCGCGAGGAGCGCGACGAAGGGCTGCAGCCGCACCTTGATGATCAGGAAGAGCAGCAGCGCGATGCCGAGGGCGGCGACGGTCAGCAGACCGGCGGTGCCGTCGATGATCGTGAGCATGCCGCCGGTGTGGGGTGGGGTCTCGGGCGCGGTGGCCGCGAGGGGGGAGAGCGCGGAGAACGGGGACATCGTCGACCTCGTAAGGACATGGAGCTTTCAGGGCAGGGGGGATCGCGGTGCGGCGCGTACGGGACGCGCCGCACCGTGACGACGTGCGGGGGGTGGTGCGGGGAGGTGAGCGCGCTCAGCTCAGGACGGCGAGCGCGTCGATCTCGATGAGCAGGCCCTTGGGCAGACCGACGTAGACGGTCGTGCGGGCGGCGGGGGCCTCCTTGAGGCCCTGCTCCTCGAAGTAGGTGTTGTAGATCTCGTTCATCTCGGCGAAGTGGTCGACGTCCGTGAGGTAGACGCGCATCATCATGACGTCGTCCCAGGTCGCGCCGCCCTCTTCGAGGATCGCCTTGACGTTGGCGAAGGTCTGGAGGGTCTGCTCGCGCAGGGTCGGGCCGGCCGGGGTGGGGGCCTGGCCCTCGACGGCCGGCAGGAAGCCGACCTGGCCGGCGACCTGGAGGATGTTGCCCTTCTTGACGCCGTGCGAGAACTTCGCCGGCGGGGTGGTGTGGGTCTTCGGCGTGAGAGCGGTCTTCTCGGTCATGATGAACGTGCTTCCTTGGTGGGGGTGTTGCCCGGGACGGGCCCGGTTCCGGAGTAGTCCCGGCTGATGACTTCCGCCGTGCGGCGGACCACCGGGAGCAGGGTGAGGAGTTCCTCTGCGGTGACGACGACGTTCGGCGCGGAGACCGACATGGCGGCGACGACCCGTCCGTCGGCGCCGCGGATGGGCGCGCCGACGCAGTTGATGGATTCCTCGTGGCCGCCGAGGTCGGTGGCCCAGCCCTGTTCGCGCACCTTGTCCAGCTCCCGCAGGAAGGCGGGGGCGTTGGGGGTGGAACGGGACGTGTAGAGGGGGTAGTCGAGCCGCTCCGCGAGGGCGCGGCGCTCGGGCTCGGGCAGGTCGGCCAGGAGCAGCTTGGCGACGGCCGCGACGGTGATGGCGACGGGCTTGCCGATA
>NZ_WWIA01000971.1 GCF_009870065.1 Streptomyces sp. SID5785
GAGATCACCGACCCCATGGGCGCCGTCACCCGCTACGAACGCGACGCGTTCGGCCGCCCGGCCACCATGACGGACCCCACGGGACTGACCACCCGCCTGGAATGGACGGTCGAGGGCCGCCTCGCGCGCCGCACCGCCCCCGACGGCACCGCGGAGTCCTGGACCCACGACGGCGAGGGCAACTGCACCACCCACACCGACCCGATCGGCGGCGTCACCCGCTTCGAGTACACCCACTTCGACCTGCTCACCGCGCGCACCACCCCCGACGGCGTCCGCCACGAGTTCACCCACGACGCCGAACTCCGCCTCACCCGCGTCACCAACCCCCAGGGCCTGACCTGGGACTACGCCTACGACCCGGCCGGACGCCTGATATCCGAGACGGACTTCGACGACCGCGCACTGACGTACGCGTACGACGCGGCGGGGCGCCTGACGTCCAGGACCGACGCTCTGGACCAGGTCACCGCGTACGAGCGCGACGCCCTGGGCCGCACGACCCGCAAGGACGCGGCAGGCCAGGTCACGACATTCGCCTACGACCTGACCGACCAGCTGGCCGAGGCAATCAGTCCGGACGGCACCCGCCTGACGATCCTCCGCGACCAGTACGGCCGCGTCCGCACCGAAACCGTCGACGACCGCACCCTCACCTACGACCACGACGAACTCGGCCGCCGCACCGGCCGCACCACCCCCACCGGCGCCCGCACCACCTGGTCGTACGACGCCGCGGGCCGCCGCACCGACCTCGTCGTCTCCGGCCGCCCCGTCGACATCACCTACGACGACGCAGGCCGCGAACTCACCCGCGGAATCGGCGACTTCCTCACCCTCGCCCACACCTACGACCCCATGGGCCGCCTCTCCACCCAGACAGCAACGTCAGACGGCGAGACCCTGCAACACCGGGCCTACACCTACCGCGCCGACGGCAACCTCACCGCCCTCGACGACCACCTCGACGGCCCCCGCACCTTCACCCTCGACCCGGCCGGCCGCGTCACCGCCGTCCACGCCGCCAACTGGACCGAGACCTACGCCTACGACGCCGCCGGCAACCAAACCACGGCCTCCTGGCCGGTGACCCACCCCGGCCACGAAGCCACCGGCGACCGCACCTACACCGGCACCCGCATCACCCGCGCCGGCACCGTCCGCTACGAACACGACGCCCTCGGACGCATCACCCTCCGCCAGAAGACCCGTCTCTCCCGCAAACCCGACACCTGGCACTACACCTGGGCCCCCGAAGACCGCCTCACCCAGGTCACCACCCCCGACGGCACCGTCTGGCGCTACACGTACGACCCCCTCGGCCGCCGCACCTCAAAACAGCGCATGTCCCCGGACGGCACGACCGTGACAGAACGGGTCACCTTCACCTGGGACGGCACCACCCTCTGCGAACAGACGACCTCGTCGGCGGGCGTCCCGAACCCGGTGACCCTCACCTGGGACCACCGCGGCCTGCACCCCGTCACCCAGACCGAACGCATCACGGCAGCCGACGCCCCACAGTCCGAGATCGACTCCCGCTTCTTCGCCATCGTCACCGACCTCATCGGCACCCCACGCGAACTCGTGGCAGAAGACGGCGACATCGCCTGGCACACCCGCACCACCCTCTGGGGCACCACCACCTGGAACACCAACGCCACCGCCTACACCCCCCTCCGCTTCCCCGGCCAGTACCACGACCCCGAAACAGGCCTCCACTACAACTACTTCCGCCACTACGACCCCGA
>NZ_WWIA01000972.1 GCF_009870065.1 Streptomyces sp. SID5785
CGGGCGCCGCCGCCTCCAGGAGCGGACCGAGCGTGCGGGTCAGCGTCCGGGCCGCGTCCACGGCATGCCGAGCCTGCGGACCCGCCGCCACCAGGACGTGCAGCGCCCGCACCAGCGCCGTCGTGCGCGGCTCCGGCGCGTCCACGTCGACGGGCACCGCCGCCGTGAGCCGTGCGGACTCCGCGAGCCGGCCCGCGGCGCCGAGCAGCTGGGCCGCCGTGTGCGGGCCCACCCCGTGGATCTGCTGCAGCCGGGCGGGCCCGGCGTC
>NZ_WWIA01000973.1 GCF_009870065.1 Streptomyces sp. SID5785
TCCTCGGGACCCACCGTCAACACGGTGATCTCCACATCGTCGTCCGAGTTCTCCGAGATCTGCAGCGCCTGCTCCACCGCATACTCGTCCAACTCCGAGAGCAGGCCGTCCACGTCGTCACGGTCCACGGTCAGGTCATCGGCAAAATGCCGGTCGCCGGTCGCGTCCGGCACGTACTTCACGGTGACAACGATCCTCAAGCTCACGCCGGCTCTCCTACTGCAATCGTCTTTTACTGGGCGCACCCCAGCTGCCTGCGGCTGACTTCGCCTTCTAGCAGGCAGCATAGGCGCCTGAAGCGGACTCTTCCGTTCGGGGCGGCCCGCGCTCCGACCGAAATATTACTCACCAGTACTACACCGCGCCGCAGGTGACTAAGCAAGCGCTTTGCGGTGTGACGTTACCAACGCTCCGTGATCGCGCGGCCGGGAACTCTCAGTCGCGCAGGGCGTTGAAGCGCCCCTGGTGATAGAGGAGGGGGCGGCCGGCACCGGCCGGGTCACCGGCGACGGCCTCGGCGAGCACGATGCGGTGATCACCCGCGGGCACCCGCGCGACGACCCTGCAGACGAGCCAGGCGAGCACGTCGTCGAGCACGGGGACCCCGTGCGGGCCCTCGGTCCAGCGGGTGGGCGCGCCGAAGCGGTCCGCGCCGCTGCGCGCGAAGGTGGCGGCCAGATCGGCCTGGTGCTCGCCGAGTATGTGGATGCCGACGTACTCGGCCTCGGCGACGGTGGGCCAGCTGGAGGCGCCCAGGCCGATACCGAACGAGATCACCGGCGGCGCGGCCGAGACGGAGGTGACGGAGGTGGCGGTGAAGCCGACGGGGGCGGCGCCGGCCGCCGTGACCACCGCGACGCCCGCGGCGTGCTGCCGGAAGACGGAGCGGAGCAGATCGGGCGTGGCAGGCCGGGCGGTGCGCAGGTCGGGCGTGACCGTCATGGAATTGTCCTTCTGCCGGTAGGTGCGAGCGGGGTCCGTGCCTGAGGGATCAGGAACCGGGACAGCGCGCGCTGGAGCACCGCGCCAGGTCGACGTGGACCCGCTCGTAGAGAAGGATTTCCGGGAACATACAGTCAGACTGACGATACGTGGAGCGTGCAGTCAAGTGCGTTCCGTCATGTGGGAGATCCGTCACGGGGCGACGGCCGCGCCCAGCGCGGCGATGACGTCCGCCGTGCGTGGCTGGCCGGCGGCCCGCCGCACCTCCCGGCCCGCGGCGTCGAGCACGAGCACCGTGGGCGTCTTGTGCACGCCGACCGTGCGGACGAGCTCGAGCCGCTCCTCGGCGTCGATCTCGACATGCGCGACACCCGGGACCATCGCCGCGACGTCGGCGAGGACCCGCCGGGTGGCCCGGCAGGGCGCACAGAACGCGCTGGAGAACTGCACGAGCGTGGCCCGCTCCCCCAGCGGGGCGGCCAACTGCGCCGCGTCCAGCACGGTTTCACCTGCGGTCATCCGTCTCCTCCTTCGCGGGCCGCCGCACGGTGCAGCGCGCAAACGTCTCTGCACATTCCCCGGCGAGTGACAAGGATCTCGCGCGGCACAGGAACCAGGACTGGTCACCCGGCCGTTGATGGGGCACGATCTGCGCAAGCCGCAAAACCTACGGCTGCGTAACTTACCGCCGGAGGCCCCTCCACCCGGAGGGGATTCCCCAGGCAATCAGAAGGGTCCACCCCCTCCATGGCAGAGCTCGTCTACCGTCCGGTCATCGGCGCCGCGAAAACGATGTTCAAGGCGCTCGACCTGAAGATCGACTGCAAGGGCTCGGAGAACATTCCGCGCGCGGGCGGCGCCGTCCTGGTCAGCAATCACATCAGCTACCTGGACTTCATCTTCGACGGCCTCGCCGCCCTGCCGCAGAAGCGCCTGGTCCGCTTCATGGCGAAGGAGTCGGTGTTCCGGCACAAGGTGTCGGGCCCGCTGATGCGCAGCATGAAGCACATCCCCGTGGACCGTGCGCAGGGTGAGCACGCGTTCCAGCACGCGCTCGCGTCGCTGCGCTCGGGCGAGGTCATCGGCGTTTTCCCCGAGGCGACGATCTCGCAGTCGTTCACGCTCAAGGGCTTCAAGACCGGTGCCGTACGGCTCGCCCAGGAGGCCGGGGTGCCGCTGATCCCGATGGCGCTGTGGGGCACACAGCGCATCTGGACCAAGGGACGCCCGCGCAACTTCAAGCGCCAGCACATCCCCGTGACGATCCGGGTGGGCGAGGCGATGGAGGCCCCGCGCGACCAGTTCGCCGGTGCCATCACGCGCCGTCTGCGCGACCGCGTGCAGGAGCTCCTCGAGGCCGCGCAGCGCGCCTACCCGGTCCGCCCGAAGGGGCCGGACGACACGTGGTGGATGCCCGCACATCTCGGCGGCACCGCGCCGACCCCCGAAGAGGTCAAGGCCGCCGAGGCAGGCTGAGCGGGACCGGTCGGACCGGGTGGACCGGTCGGACCGGGTGGCCGGTGAGCCCGCCCCTCCGCCTCACGGGGTGAGCGAGTCGGGGAGGTGCTCCCAGAGGTACGGGCGGTCCGGCGCGCTGCGCAGGATGTCGAGCACGGCCGGATGCGGTGCATCGAAGAGTGCGGGATGGTCCACCTCGCCGGACCGCGGGTCGGGCACCCACGCCAGCCGCTCGCCGTCGAGCGAGAACTGTGCGTCGACGCCCGGCTTGTTCCCCCGCGGGTCCTGCCGGTGCCAGGCACCGTGGAAGCGGACCGCGACCAGTCCGTGCAGGCACCAGCCGGTGCCGGCGTCGTGGGTCAGCCGCTGGTAGCAGAGCGCCGTGGGGATGTCCTCGGCCCGCAGGAGCGCGGTGAGCGCGTGGGACTTCGCGTGGCAGATGCCGGTGCGTTGCGCGAGGACGTCGGAGGCCCGCCAGGTGACGCGCAGGTCGCCGCTGTCCGCGGAGTGCGGGACGGTGTCGCGCACGAACTCGTAGGCGGCGCGGGCGTATGCGTATGAGTCGGCGGCGCCGTCCGCGAGGCGCGCGGCCGTCTCGCGGACGAGCGGATGCGTGTGGTCGATGACCTCGTCGGCCGCCAGATAGGCGGACAGATCAGGGTTCTGCTGGATCAGCTGCATGGCACGCGAGCATAGGAACGCGGCCGACCGCCAGTCAATGACTTTACGGTCGACCGCATACCTATGCAGAGAGTGGAAGTCGGGCGTCGCTAGCGCGCCATCTCCTCCTTGAGGGCCGCGACGAAGCCGTCCACGTCCTCCTCGCGGGTGTCGAACGCGCACATCCAGCGGACGTCCCCGGCCGCCTCGTCCCAGAAGTAGAAGCGGTACTTCTTCATCAGGCGCTCGGAGACGTCGTGCGGCAGCCGCGCGAAGACGCCGTTGGCCTGCACCGGGTAGAGGATCTCCACGCCGTGCACGGCGCGCACCCCCTCGGCGAGGCGCTGCGCCATCTCGTTGGCGTGCCGGGCGTTGCGCAGCCAGAGGTCCTTCGCGAGGAGCGCCTCCAGCTGCACGGACACGAAGCGCATCTTCGAGGCGAGCTGCATCGACATCTTGCGCACGTGCTTCATCTGGCGCACGGCGCCGGGCTCGAGGACGACGACGGCCTCGCCGAACAGCGCGCCGTTCTTGGTGCCGCCCAGCGACAGGATGTCGACCCCGACCGCGTTCGTGAACGTCCGCATCGGGACGTCGAGGGACGCGGCCGCGTTGGCTATCCGGGAGCCGTCGAGGTGGACCTTCATGCCGTGCCCGTGGGCGTGCTCGACGATCGCGCGGATCTCGTCGGGCGTGTACAGCGTGCCGAGTTCGGTGGACTGGGTGATCGAGACGACCTGCGGCATCGCGCGGTGCTCGTCGTCCCAGCCGAAGGCCTGCCGGTCGATCAGCTCGGGCGTGAGCTTGCCGTCCGGCGTCGGGACGGTGAGCAGCTTCAGCCCGCCCATCCGCTCGGGGGCGCCGCCCTCGTCGACGTTGATGTGCGCGGACTCGGCGCAGATCACCGCGCCCCAGCGGTCGGTGACCGCCTGGAGCGCGACGACGTTCGCACCGGTGCCGTTGAAGACCGGGAACGCCTCGGCCGCGGCACCGAAGTGACTGCGGATCACCGACTGGAGGTGCTCGGTGTAGTCGTCCTCGCCGTAGGCGACCTGGTGGCCGCCGTTGGCCAGGGCGATCGCGGCGAGGACCTCCGGGTGGACGCCCGCGTAGTTGTCACTGGCGAAACCCCGGGTGCTGGGGTCGTGGTGCCGGCCGGCGTCGGTCTTCGCGTTCTTCCCCGGAAAGGTCACGACTTCTCGGTCAGCCACAGACGGGTCCCGTTCACTTCGGCGGCGGGCCGGTCCCAGACACCGGCGATGGCCTCGGCCAGCTCCGTGACGTCCGTGAAGCCCGCGAACTTCGCGTTGGGGCGTTCGGCGCGCATCGCGTCGTGCACCAGCGCCTTGACCACCAGGATCGCAGCAGCCTGCTGCGGGCCCGCGTCGCCCCCCGCCTTGCGGAAGGCGTCGCCCAGCGCGAGCGTCCACGCCTCGGCGGCGGCCTTGGACGCCGCGTAGGCCGCGTTGCCCGCGGTCGGGCGCGAGGCGCCGGCGGCGCTGATCAGGAGGTACCGACCGCGGTCACTGCGGGTGAGCGCGTCCTGGAAGGCGAGCGACGTGTGCTGCACCGTGCGGATCAGGAGCTTCTCGAGCAGGTCCCAGTCCGCGAGATCGGTCTCGGCGAAGGTGGCGCTGCCGCGCCAGCCGCCGACGAGGTGGACCACGCCGTCGACCCGGCCGAAGTCCTTCTCGACGCGGTTCGCCCAGTCCCGGGTGGCGTGCAGGTCGAGCAGGTCGACGGTGTCGCCGATGACGGTCGCCCCGCCGTGTGCGTAGCGCGCGTCGTCGACCGCCGAGGCGAGCCGCTCGGCGTCCGCGTCGGCGCCGACCACGGTGGCACCGGCCTCGGCGAGCCGCTTCAGCGCGGCGCGGCCCGCGGGGCCCGCCGCTCCGGCGACCGCGATCACGGCACCTTCCAGCACGTTCCCGGTCCCGTTGGTCTCGGACATGGCTGTCGCCTCCCGGTTCGCGGCGGTCCGGGAGCTGTCTGCCGTCCCGCCGTTGTCTGCGTGGTTCACGCGGCCACCCGGTCCGCGCTCGCCGCAGTGATACCACGCGTCGACGCGATCACGGTCTTGAGCTTCTTGGAGAGGGCCTCATAGAACATGCTGAGCGGAAACTCGTCGGGAAGCACGTCGTCCACGAGCTTGCGGGGCGGCAGGGAGACGTCCAGGGCGTCGGGGCCCTTGGCCCAGCGGGAGCCGGGGTGCGGA
>NZ_WWIA01000974.1 GCF_009870065.1 Streptomyces sp. SID5785
CGGAGGCCGGGAAGTGACCGGTACGCCCGCGGCCCGCTCGGTGACCGTCCGCGTCCCCGCCAAGGTCAACGTGCAGCTCGCGGTCGGCCCCGCCCGCCCCGACGGCTTCCACGACCTGGCCAACGTCTTCCTCGCCGTCGGCCTCCACGACGAGGTCACGGTCACCGAGGCGGACGCCCTCACCGTGACCTGCTCGGGCCCGGGGTCCGACCAGGTCCCTCTCGACCGTACGAACCTCGCCGCCCGCGCGGCGCTCGCGCTGGCCGAGCGGCACGGGCTGCCCGAGCCCACGGTCCGTCTCCACATCGCCAAGGACATCCCGGTCGCGGGCGGCATGGCGGGCGGCTCCGCCGACGCGGCCGCCGCGCTGGTGGCCTGCGACGCACTGTGGGGCACGGGTGCCTCGCGCGCCGAGCTGCTCGACATCTGCGCCGAGCTGGGCAGCGACGTGCCGTTCAGCCTGGTCGGCGGGGCGGCGCTCGGTACCGGGCGCGGTGAGCGGCTCGAGCCGCTCGCGGTGGGCGGCGACTTCTGGTGGGTGTTCGCGGTGGCGGACGGGGGTCTGTCGACGCCGGCGGTGTACCGGGAGTTCGACCGGCTGAGCCCCGACGCGCCCGCGCCGGCCGCGTCGCCCGCGCTGCTCGACGCGCTGCGCACCGGTGACGTCGCGGCGCTCGCCGCCTCCGTCACCAACGACCTGCAGCCCGCGGCCCTCTCCCTCTTCCCCGCGCTGAAGGCCACGCTCGACGCGGGTACGGCGGCGGGGGCGCTCGCCGCGCTGGTGTCCGGTTCGGGGCCGACGACGGCGTTCCTCGTGGCGGACGAGGCGGCGGCGCGTGCGGTCACGTCGGCGCTCGTCGCGTCCGGTACGTGCCGCGCGGCCCGGGTGGCGTGCTCCCCGGCGGAGGGAGCCGTACTCATCTCCGGTTGAGTACGTCACCCCTGCCGGGGGGAATCGCCGGCGCGGGACGCTACCGGCATGACGAGAACCCGCCCCCGCCGCCGACGTCTGCGACGCGCTGTCGTCCCCCTCGGCGCGGTGGCCCTGGTCGGCCTGCACACGACGATGGTCCTGCGCGGCCACCCGCTCCCGCCGCCGAACCTCGGCGGCCCGGGCCGCCTCATCCGCCCCCGCGAGGTGGCCCCCCTGGTCCGCGTCCGCCGCGTCCCGGTGCGCAGGTCCCCGCGCCCGCGCACCGGGTAGATGCGACCCGAACGGTCTGCATGTCAGGGGCGCGGGGACCTGCGCGAGAAGCCCCACCGGCCCGCAGCCGCGCACGAGCCCACCCCGCCCACGGCGATCCGCGCCCCGAACCCCGACTACGCTGGATGGTCGGCCCAAGGAGCGGAGCGTAATGGCAGTCAATCTGGTCAACGTCGAGAACGTCTCGAAGGTCTACGGCACCCGTGCCCTCCTCGACGGCGTCTCCCTCGGCGTGCAGGAAGGCGACCGGATCGGCGTCGTGGGCCGCAACGGCGACGGCAAGACCACTCTGATCCGGATGCTGGCCAAGCTGGAGGAGGCCGACACCGGCCGCGTCACGCACAGCGGCGGCCTGCGCCTCGGCGTGCTGACGCAGCACGACTCCCTCGATCCGGAGGCGACCGTCCGGCACGAGGTGATCGGCGACCTCGCCGACCACGAGTGGGCGGGCAACGCCAAGATCCGTGACGTGCTGACGGGCCTGTTCGGCGGCCTCGACCTGCCCGGTTTCGAGCAGGGCCTGGACACGGTCATCGGCCCGCTCTCGGGCGGCGAGCGCCGCCGCATCGCGCTGGCGAAGCTGCTCATCGACGAGCAGGACCTGATCGTCCTCGACGAGCCGACGAACCACCTGGACGTCGAGGGCATCTCCTGGCTCGCCCGCCACCTGCGGGCCCGCCGCTCGGCCCTCGTCTGCGTCACGCACGACCGCTGGTTCCTCGACCAGGTGTGCACCCGGATGTGGGACGTGCAGCGCGGTGACGTCTACGAGTACGAGGGCGGCTACTCGGACTACGTGTTCGCCCGCGCCGAGCGCGAGCGGATCGCCGCGACCGAGGAGGCCAAGCGGCAGAACCTGGTGCGCAAGGAGCTGGCCTGGCTGCGCCGCGGCGCCCCGGCCCGCACCTCCAAGCCCCGCTTCCGCGTCGAGGCGGCCAACGAGCTGATCGCCGACGTCCCGGAGCCCCGCGACAAGAGCGAGCTGATGAAGTTCGCGAACGCGCGCCTCGGCAAGACCGTCTTCGACCTCGAGGACGTCACCGTCACCGCCGGACCCAAGACCCTGCTCAAGCACCTCACCTGGCAGCTCGGCCCCGGCGACCGCGTCGGCCTCGTCGGGGTGAACGGCGCGGGCAAGACGTCCCTGCTGCGCGCCCTCGCCGACGCCGCCCGCAGTCAGGGCGACGTCCAGCCCGCCGCCGGCAAGGTCGTCGTCGGCAAGACGGTGCGCCTCGCCTACCTGTCGCAGGACGTGACGGAGCTGCCCGGCACGCTCCGTGTCCTGGAGGCCGTGCAGCAGATCCGTGACCGTGTCGACCTCGGCAAGGGCCGCGAGATGACGGCGGGCCAGCTGTGCGAGCAGTTCGGCTTCAGCAAGGAGAAGCAGTGGACGCCCGTCGGCGACCTGTCCGGCGGTGAGCGCCGCCGGCTGCAGCTGCTGCGCCTGCTGATGGACGAGCCGAACGTCCTGTTCCTCGACGAGCCGACCAACGACCTGGACATCGAGACGCTCACGCAGCTCGAGGACCTGCTCGACGGCTGGCCGGGGTCGATGATCGTGATCTCCCACGACCGGTTCTTCATCGAGCGCACGACGGACAACACGTTCGCGCTGCTCGGCGACGCGACCCTGCGGATGCTGCCGCGCGGCATCGACGAGTACCTGGAGCGCCGGCAGCGGATGCTCGACGCCGCGGCCCCGGCGCCCGCCCCGAGCGCCGCACCCGCCGCGAAGGCCGGCCCGTCGGCCGCCGACGTCCGCGCCGCGAAGAAGGAACTGCAGAAGATCGAGCGGCAGTTGGACAAGGTCTCCGAGAAGGAGACGAAGCTGCACGCGCGGATCGCCGAGCACGCCACGGACTTCGCGAAGGTGGCCGAACTGGACGCCGAGCTGCGCGCGCTGTCGGGCGAGCGCGACGAGCTGGAAATGCGCTGGCTGGAACTCGCCGAGGACGCGTGAAGACCGTCTGAAGGTCTGCGGAGAACGGGCGAAGGCGCGTAACGGACGCATCACGGGCCGGTGCTCCCTTGGGAACAGGGGAGCGACCGGCCCCTGTGGTACACGCCCAGAGTGATAGAAAGGGCGGCTGAGGGGGCCCTGAGCGCACCTCGTGACCGACCTGAGAACGTCCGGAAAAACAGCCTGGCGTGCCAGTACATCAGCAGTAGAGGGGGGAGCGCTGATGACTCAGCCGCCCAACCAGCCGCCCGCCGGCGGCTTCGGAGCACCGCAGGATCCGCAGGCGCCGCAGACACCGCCGCCGCCCGCGGGCCCGCCGCAGACACCA
>NZ_WWIA01000975.1 GCF_009870065.1 Streptomyces sp. SID5785
TCCACCGTCGTCAGCCCGCCGAGCTCGGCGCGCAGCGGCCGGCCGAGCGGCGTCACCGCGCCGGCCGCGCGCGAGCGGTCCCGGCAGTGGAAGGCCAGCTCGCACGCGGCCAGGCACTCCGGTGCGTAGGTCGCGGGGACCGACTCGACGGCCGCGGTGAGCTCCGCCGGGGGCAGGTCGGGGTCGAAGGCGGTGCCGGGCGGGAGCTGCGCCGCGATGTCCTCGATGCGGGTGAGCCGGTCCAGCTGGCGGCGGGTCACGGCGAGCTGCTTGCGCACGTCGACCGCCGACGCCGCGGGCAGGTTCGAGAAGTCCTTGGGGCACACGAGCACGATCCGGTCGTGGACCCGGGCGGGCGTGCCGGGCAGCCGGTCCGCGACCTGGCGCAGGGCCAGCACGTACACGGCGGCCTGCCGGGCCGCCGCGCCGACCTTCGCCGCGTCCGCCGCGCCGTCGATCATCGGGAACGACTTGATCTCGACGACCGTCCAGCTCCCGTCCGGGTGCACGACCACGGCGTCCGGCTCCAGGTACGCCGGGCTGCCCGCGACGTCGAGCGCGAGCATCGGGTGGTCGAGGAACGTCCAGGTGCCGGGGGACTCGACCGCCTCGCGCAGCGCCAGCGCGGTGCGCGCCGTGCGGCCCTGCGGTCCGGCCGCCGCCAGGTCGGGCGCCGCGACGCGCTCGGCGACGGGCTCCGGGGCGTCCGCCGCCCCGACCCGCTCGTGCACCAGGCGCAGCAGCCGGGCGCCGCCGTCCGCCTTGACCCGTGCCTCGAAGACATTGCCCCGGGCCAGCGCGAACTGGGACTGGCCGAACGCCGAGGGCGCCCCCAGCGCGTCCGCGAGGAGCGCCTTGTCGACGCCCGCGCCGTCCAGGAGGGCGCGGCGGCTGCACCCCGGGTTCGCCGCGAGGGCGGCCAGGGCGCGGGCGTCCAGCGGACGCGGCGGACGGTCCGGGCCGCGCAGCTCAGCGAGCTGGTGCCGCAGCCCCGTCACCGGTGTCGTGGGACGGGGCGCCCTTGCGCTGTCGGGGAATTCGCTCACCCGGCGAAGTCTGGCACTCTCCACTGACAATCGAGGAACGAGTGGCGGAAGGGGCGGCGGACGTGCCGCCCGCGAGCACCGCGCCCACCCGGTCCCTGATGCGCGCGGCGACCCGCATGACCGGCTTCGTGAGCAGCAGGCCCGCGCCCATCACGGCGGCACCGGCGAGCGCGTCGAAGAAGTAGTGGTTGGCGGTGCCCATCACCACGATCGTCGTGATCAGCGGATAGGCGACGGCGGCGGCCTTCGCGTACGGGGTGCGGCCGTTGCGCCACAGCATCACGCCGCACCACAGCGCCCAGCCGACGTGCAGGCTGGGCATCGCCGCGTACTGGTTCGTCATCCCGCCCATGCCCTTGGGTGCGCTGGCGGCGCCGCCCCACCAGCCGTACGAGCTGTACTGGGCCATGGTGTCGACGAAGCCGTAGCCGTGCGCGAGCAGGCGCGGGGGACAGGTCGGCAGGAGCGTGAAGCCGATCAGGCCGATGAGCGTGGAGGTCATCAGCCAGGTGCGGGCCGCGCGGTAGAGGTGGGCGCGGCGGCGGAACATCCAGATCAGGACGGCCGGCGTGACGACGTAGTGCAGCGAGGCGTACCAGAAGTCGGCGGGGACGCCGATCCAGGCCTCACGGGTGAACAGACGGTTGAGCGGGTTCTCCAGGTTCAGGCGGACGGCCTTCTCGGCCCGGAGGATCGACACGCCGTGGTCGACGGCGGTGCTCACGTCACCGCGGGCCAGCAGCCGCCCCGCCGAGTAGGCCCCGTACACCAGGATGATCAGCGGCAGCTCGGTCCACCAGCGCAGCCGCGCCCCCGGTATGTCCCCGGTGCGAACTGCGTCGACGTCGGTCTGCGACATGCGGGCCGCTCCCCCTCTTCCTCGATCGGCGGCCTCCGGCCACTCGGTCACCCTACGGCGTGGTCGGCGCCTTTGGGGGGTGACCCCTGACCCTCGTAGACGCGAGGATCCGGTGACGGGTTGCCCCGCGGGCGGGTCCGGGCGGTGCTGCGCGATGATGGACGGGGCGGGCCTGCCCGTTCGCCCCCCGGTCCACCTCGACGACATCTGCCCTCCCGCTCCCGCCGTGAAAGGTCCCCGCATGGCACCGCGCATCCTGTTGGCCCGGCACGGACAGACCGAATGGTCCCTGTCCGGCCGCCATACCGGCAGGACGGACATTCCGCTCCTCGAGGAGGGCCGGCGCGGCGCGAAGCTGCTCGGCGAGCGGCTGCACCACGCCCCGTACGGCGGGCTGCCCGGCGTCGAGGTGCGCACCTCGCCCCTGGTGCGGGCGAGCGAGACCTGTGAGCTGGCCGGCTTCGGCGAGCGGGCCACGCCGTGGGACGCGCTGATGGAGTGGGACTACGGCGCCTACGAGGGCCTCACCCCGGCCCAGATCCAGGAGCTGCGGCCCGGCTGGTTCATCTGGCGCGACGGGGTGCCCGACGGGGAGACGCTCGCGCAGGTGACGGCGCGGGCCGACGAGGTCGTGGCGTGGGCGCGCAGCGCGGACCGGGACGTGCTGGTGTTCGCGCACGGGCATGTGCTGCGGTCGATCGGGGCGCGCTGGCTCGGGCTGCCGCTGGACTTCGCGGCGCGGATCCGGCTGAACCCGACGTCCCTGTCGGTGCTCGGCTGGGCGTACGGGGAGCCGGCGATCGAGTCCTGGAACGAGACGGGCCACCTCGCGGGGGGCTGAGCCGCGGCGCCCGGGGCGGCACCCCGGCCGCGGGCCCGGGTCAGACCCGGGCGGCCGACTGCGCCTCCAGGAACGCGCCCACGCCCGCGTCGCGCTGGTGCGGCAGCAGCACGCGCGCCGTCGTGGCGAGCATCGCCTCGATCCGCGACGAGCGCACGTCCCGCAGCAGCGCGAGCGCCCGCGCCCCCTCGTCCGCCGCCTCGTCCGGGCGTCCCGCCCGCGCCAGGTCGTCCGCGACCTCCGCCGTGTACAGCGCGATGTTCCGCGTGAAGTGCGGGTCCTGGAGGGCGACCGAGCGCCGCGCGTGCCGGGCCGCCCGCCCCCAGGCGCCGAGCGCCGACCAGCACTGCGACTCGAGGCCCTCCAGCTCCGCCTCGCCGTAGAACGACATCCACTCCGGGTCCGCGTCCGTCGTCCCCCGAGCGAACAGGGCCTGTCCGCGGGCCAGCGATCGCTCGCACGCCCGCCGGTCGCCGAGCCCCGCCCAGCCGCCCGCCTCCCGCAGCGCGAGCAGCGAGAGGAGCCGGGGCGAGCCGAGCCGGCCGGCCAGCCGGGCGGCGGCCTGCGCGGCCCGCACGGCCTCCCGCGGCCGGCCCGCGTCCCGGGCCAGGAACGCCGTGTTGCAGAACGCGTGCGCCTCCAGCGCCTCGTCCCCCGCCATCCGGGCCGTGGCCAGCGCCTCCGCGTAGTGCGAGCGGGCGTCGTCGAAGCGGCCCGAGTCGTGGGCCAGCCAGCCCACGGAGATGGCGAGTTCACCGGCGCCGGTCTGCAGCCGCCGGATGTCCTCCGGCGGCGCGCCGCCCGCGTCGAGCAGTTCGAACGCGGTCCGCAGGGGCGCCGCCGCGCGCCGGTACAGGCCGTCGGCGCCGTGCCGGTCGTCGAGCAGCCGGATCCGGCGGATCGCTTCTTCCACTGCGCCGACCCCGGCCCGTGCGGGGTGCCGCTCCAGCGGGGCGTCCTGCGCCGCGCTGCCGAGCGGGACGCCGAAGGGCGTCAGGGCGGCGACGGCCACGGTGGCCGTCGAGCCGGTCATGCCGGTCATGAATGCGCGACGCCGCACGTCGCTCTCCTCGTGGTGCGGGTACTCGTGGTGCGGGTACGCGTGGGGTGGGTGGTCGTGTCGTGGTGCGGGGTCGTGCGCCGCCGGGTCGTGCGGGGCGGCCGGTTCCGGACGGGCGGCCCGGCCGCGCACCGCGGAGCGCGGCGCGAAGCCCAGGTCCGTCAGCGACCGGCCGGGGAACATGTGCAGGAACACCCGCTCGTAGGCGTAGTTGGGGCAGCGGATCTCGCCGGCCTCCACGCGTCCGATGTAGCGCGCGTCGCAGCTGACCCGCTCGTCGATCTCGCGCGCCGCGCGGCGCACCGCGGCGGCGAACTCGCCCGGGGAGCGCTGTCCGCGCAGTTCCCGGAAGGCGAGGTTCGGCCGCGGGGTCTGCGGCGCCGGGGCGTTCGAGAGATACGGCGACGAGCTCATGGGCGGGTCCTCCCGTGCGAACCGTGCCGGGCGGCGGGGGATCGTCGGACGGGCGCATGCCCCGCACCGCTCGACCCCCTCGTCCCGGCGAGGCTCGAAGGTACCGTCCGTCACGACGACGACACGCTGTGTTTGGCTACAAACCGGATATCTCACCCGACATCTGCCATGAACTGCCATCCTTTGCGGCGGCATGGCGCCGTAGCTGTTGACACGGGGACGGCGTTGAACCATGCGGCGTATCCCCACGAACCAGGAGGGGCCGAGGTGTTGGACGCGGCACAGCCCATGACGTCGGTACAGCCCATGACGTCGACGGCACGGCACAGGCCGACCGAGGAGCACAGCGAGCCACCGCCCGGCGCGTGCGACCTCGTCACGGTCCCGGCCCGGCAGGGTCTCGAGGCGGTCGACATCCTGCGCCGCGGCCGCGCCGAGCCGGTCGGCCCCGTGCTGCACGACGGCGGCTGCGACACCCTCGGCTTCCTCGTCCCGCCCGGCACCGCCGACGGCTGGGACGTCCCCGGCAGCGCGTGTACGGGGACCGAGGGCCGCGGCGCCGCCCTGGCGCCGCCCGACGAGGGCGCCGACTGGCTGCTGCCGCCGGAGGACGACACCGCCGGTCTCGTCACCGACCCGGCCGTCCTGCGCGCCGCCCTCGACGAGGCGGCCCGGCTGATCGAGGCGGCCGACAGCCACCGCTGAGCCGCCCCGCTCCGGGCGGCGGATAATGGCCGGATGGCGAGGTCACGCGGCAAGCAGGGGCGCAAGGGCGACGGAGGCGGACGGTCCGGGCGCGAGGCCGTCGTGGAGAGCGTGGACGGAGGGCTCGCCGAGCTCATACCCGACCGGGACCGGCCCGCCGGATGGACACTCCTGATCGACGGGGCGCCCCAGTCCCACGTGGACCTCGACGACCCCGCCCACCTCTCCTTCGAGTACCAGCGCCGCATCGGGCACGTCATCGACCTGGCCGCCGGCCCCGGGCGCCCCGTCCACGCCGTGCACCTGGGCGGCGGCGCCCTCACCCTGGCGCGCTACGTCGCCGCGACCCGGCCCCGCTCCACCCAGCAGGTCGTCGAGCGCGACGGCCCGCTCGTCCAACTCGTGCGCACCGCGCTGCCGTTGGACCCCGGCGCGCGGATCAGGGTGCGCACCGCCGACGCGCGCGAGGCGCTCGCCAAGCTGCCCGACGACTGGGCGGACCTGCTCGTCGCGGACGTGTTCAGCGGGGCCCGCACCCCCGCCCACCTGACCAGCACGGAGTTCCTGGCCGAGGTGCGGCGCGTGCTGCGGCCCGCCGGGACGTACGTGGCCAACCTCGCCGACGGCCCGCCCCTGGCCCACCTGCGCGGGCAGCTCGCCACCGCCGCGGCCGTCTTCCCCGAACTGGCCCTGATCGCCGACCCGACGGTGCTGCGCGGCAAGCGGTTCGGGAACGCGGTCCTGGTGGCGTCCGCGGCGCCGCTGCCGGTCGCCGAGCTGACCCGGCGCGCGGCCGGCGATCCGCACCCGGGGCGCGTCGAGCACGGTCGCGCCGTGCTCGACTTCGCGGGCGGTGCGGCCGCCGTGACCGACGCCTCGGCGAAGGCGTCCCCGGCGCCGCCGGCCTCCGTGTTCCGCTGACCAGGCGCCCGGCGCTCAGTAGTCGGCGACCTCGACCGTCGGGGCGTGGTCGTGCCACGTGCAGAACACCGACACCCGGTCCGCCCCCGAGGTGAACTCGACGCGGATCCACGTCGTCTGCTTCCACACCTGCACCGACCAGCCCGCGTCCGGCGTCGCCGTCAGCAGCGTCGCCGACGACGTCCCCAGGTCGAACACGGCCCGGCCGCCCGCCGTCGCGTAGCTCTTCACGTTCCCGGAGGAGGCCGCGTCCGGCGCCGACGTGCGGGGCTTCGGGGGTGCGGTGCGGTGCGGCGACGGCGTCGACCCCGACCGCCCCGGCTTCACCGACGGGGACGCGGACGCCGAGCGGGACGGCGACGGCTCCGGTCGGTGCGTGGAGGAGGACAGCGGCGGCGCCGAGGCCGAGGCGCCCGCGGCGACCGGCAGCGCCCGCGGCGGGTCGTAGACGGTCCCCGCCATCACGGTGTGCACGCCCCACCACGACAGCGTCACGGAGGCGCCCGTCGCGAGCAGCCACGCCACCGAGTGCACCAGCCCGCGGCGCACGGCGCGCGGCTCTCCCGGGGTGTCCGGGGCCCGCGCCGGCGCGGGCGGCGACGGCGGTGGCGCGGCAGGCTTCGATGGCATCGCGGGCCATACTGCACCACCCGCGCCGCCCCTGTCCCGCGTGCCCCGGGAGAGGACCGGGATCGCCCGGATGGCGTACGGTGCCGCCCATGGCAAGTGTGCTCGTGGTCGAGGACGACCAGTTCGTACGCTCGGCCCTCATCCGGCATCTGACCGACGCCGCCCACACGGTGCGCAGTGTCGGCACGGCCCTGGAGGCGCTGCGCGAGGTCGCCCATCTCCGGTTCGACGTCGTGATCCTCGACCTCGGGCTGCCCGATCTGGACGGGGCCGAGGCGCTGAAGATGCTGCGCGGCATCACGGACGTACCGGTCATCATCGCGACCGCCCGCGACGACGAGTCCGAGATCGTCCGGCTGCTCAACGACGGAGCCGACGACTACCTCACCAAGCCGTTCTCGCCCGAGCACCTGTCCGCGCGCATGGCCGCCGTGCTGCGCCGCTCCCGGGGCAGCGCCCAGGCCGAGCCGCCCTCGCGCGTCATCCGGGTCGGCGGCCTGTCCGTCGACCCGCTGCGCCGGCAGGCCGAGCTGGACGGGACGCCGCTCGACCTGACCCGCCGCGAGTTCGACCTGCTCGCGTTCCTCGCCGGCCGCCCCGGCGTCGTCGTCCCCCGCAAGGAACTGCTCGCCGAGGTGTGGCAGCAGAGCTACGGGGACGACCAGACCATCGACGTCCACCTGTCGTGGCTGCGCCGCAAACTCGGCGAGACGGCCGCCCGCCCGCGCTACCTGCACACGCTGCGCGGTGTCGGCGTGAAGCTCGAACCCCCGCGCCCGGAGCCCGCCCCGTGAGGTGGGCGCTGGTCAAGGTGTGTCTGGCGGTGACGACGATGGTCGTCGTGGCGTTCGCCGTGCCGCTCGGCCTCGTCATCAAGGAGATGGCACGCGACCGGGCGTTCTCCAACGCGGAGCGCACCGCCGCCGGTCTCGGCCCCACCCTGTCCATCACCTCCAACCGCGACCAGCTGGCCCGCGCTCTGGCCGCCGCGCAGACCGGCGGCGAGGACCGCATGTCGGTCTACGTCCCGGCCGACGGCGACAACCCGGAGATCCGGCTCGGCCGGCTGCGCGTCGACGCGGACCGGCTCGACGGCATCCGGCAGGCCAGGACCGCGGACGTGCCCGGCGGCTCGGTGTGGCTGCAGCCGATCGGGATCAGCACCGCGAAGATCGCCGTCGTCGAGGTCTACGTGCCCGAGAGCGAGGTCACCAACGGCGTGACGACCGCCTGGATCGTCCTGGCCGGCGTCGGCATCGCCCTGATCATCGGCTCCGTCGCGGTCGCGGACCGGCTCGGGGTGCGCATGGTGCAGCCCGCGCAGCGGCTCGTCGGCGCCGCGCACGAGCTGGGGGACGGACGGCTCGGGGCGCGGGTGCCGGAGGACGGGCCGAGCGAACTGCGGCTCGCCGCCGTCGCGTTCAACTCCATGGCCGACCAGGTGGTCCAGCTCCTGGCCAACGAGCGGGAGCTCGCCGCCGATCTGTCGCACCGGCTGCGCACCCCGCTGACCGTGCTCCGGCTCAACGCGGCCTCGCTCGGCGACGGGCCCGCCGCCGAGCAGACCCGGACGGCCGTCGAGCAGCTGGAGCGCGAGGTCGACACCATCATCCGTACCGCCCGCGACGCCAAGCCGCAGACCGCGGCCGCCGGACCCGGCGCGGGCTGCGACGCCGCCGAGGTGATCCGCGAGCGGATGGACTTCTGGTCGGCGCTCGCCGAGGACGAGGCCCGCAAGGTCCGGGTCGCCGGGATCGACCGGCCGGTCCGTATCCCGGTGGCGCGCGGTGAGCTGGCCGCGGCCATGGACGCCCTGCTCGGCAACGTCTTCCGGCACACCCCCGAGGGCACCGCGTTCGCCGTCGACGTGCACAGCGGCGAGGACGCCGTCATCGTCCTCGTCTCGGACGCGGGGCCGGGCATCGCGGATCCGGAGGCCGCCATGGCGCGCGGCGCGGGATCGGGCAGCGACGGGTCGACCGGGCTCGGCCTGGACATCGTGCGCCGGCTCGCCGAGTCGACGGGCGGCGACGTCCGTATCGGCGCGTCCGTGCTCGGCGGCACCGAGGTGCGGATCTGGGTGGGGACCGACCAGCGGCGGGCGGTGCCACACGGCCGGCGCGGTCACCGGGGCCGCGAACGCAGGGGACTGGTCTCGACCTTTAACCGGTCCCGATCCCTCCCTTAAGCCAACTTTAAGATCACCAACCCCGTTCCCTGTTGCCCGAATTGAGCGATTCCGGATCGCTAGCGTGCTGCCCGCACCCCCACAACCCCCGTACAGCTAAGGCAGGCACGCGATGAGCAGCACGCACCGGCGCAGGATCAGCGGCAGGAACAAGGCGATAGGCGGCGTCGTCGCCGCGGCCGTCGTGGGCGGCGGCGCCTTCCTCTTCGCCTCCAGCGCGTCGGCCGCCTCGGTGGGCGCCTCCTTCACGAAGACCAGCAGCTGGGAAGGCGGCTACACCGGCCAGTACGTCGTCACGAACAGCACCGACACGGCGCAGTCCGACTGGACGCTCGAGTTCGACCTGCCGGCCGGCACCGAGCTGGGCTCGCTGTGGAACGCGGAGTCGAAGGTCTCCGGGCGGCACGTCACCGTGACGCCCGCCGCCTGGGACAAGCAGGGCCTCGCCCCCGGGAAGTCCGTCACGGTCGGCTTCGTCGTCACCGGCGACGCCGCCCCCACGTCCTGTCTCATCGACGACGCCACGTGCTCGGTGGACGACGGCGCGACCCCCGAGCCGTCCGGCCGCCCGACCGGTTCCACGGCCCCGAGCCCGGACCCGACCGGATCCGCCTCCGCGCCCGCCTCCCCGTCCGCGTCCGAGACGGCGACCTCGAAGCCGTCCCCGAGCGGCAGCAGCGGCTCGGGCTCCGGCACCGCGGCGGGCGCCGGCTTCGCGCCGTACGTCGACACGTCGCTGTACCCCAAGTTCGACCTGGTGGGCTCGTCCAAGGCGTCCGGCGTCAAGGAGTACAACCTCGCCTTCGTCACCTCCGGCGGCTCCTGCTCCCCGAAGTGGGGCGGCGTGACCGACCTCGGCAGCGACGAGGTCGCCGCGCAGATCGGCGACCTGCGCTCCGCGGGCGGCGACGTCCGCGTCTCGTTCGGCGGCGCCTCCGGCACCGAACTCGCCCTCGCCTGCTCCTCCGCGGGCGACCTCGCCGCCGCCTACCAGAAGGTCATCGACCAGTTCGACCTCACCAAGGTCGACTTCGATATCGAGGGCGGCGCGCTGCCCGACACGGCCGCCAACACCAAGCGCGCCGAGGCCATCGCGACACTCCAGAAGAACAACCCGGACCTCAACGTGTCCTTCACGCTGCCGGTCATGCCCGAGGGCCTCACCTCGGACGGTGTGAACTTCCTGAAGAACGCCAAGGACAACGGCGTCTCCGCCGACCTCGTCAACATCATGGCGATGGACTACGGGGCCTCCTACAGCGGCGACATGGGCGACTACGCCGAGCAGGCCGCCACCGCGACCCAGGCCCAGATCAAGTCCGCGCTCGGGCTGTCCGACGCGGCCGCCTGGAAGGCCGTCGCGATCACCCCGATGATCGGCGTCAACGACGTCGCGTCCGAGGTCTTCACGGTCGAGGACGCCACGCAGCTGGTCTCGTTCGCCGAGGAGAAGGGCCTGGGCGGCCTGTCGATGTGGTCCGCGACCCGCGACAAGCAGTGCGAGGGCGGCGCCTCGAACTCGGCCCAGCCGACGTGCAGTTCGATCGAGCAGTCCGCGAACGCCTTCCAGAAGGCCTTCGTCGCCTTCGACTGACCGGGCCGTCCGCCGACGCGCCGAACCGCCACCCGGAACCATCACCCAGAACCATCACCCAGAACCAACACCCACGGGGGAACGAGCCCCGGCCGGAACCGACCCCCCACCCGGCCGGGGCTCCTGCCGTCTCAGCCGCGGCTCGCGCGCCACTCCTCCGCGTAGTCGTCGAAGATCGCGCGCAGATGGTGGCCGATCTTCAGATAGTCCAGGTCGTCCAGGTTCGCGAGCGAGACCCGCACCGACCACTGGGGGCCCTCGAAGCCACCGCCGTTGAGAAGCACCACACCCGTCTGCGCGGCCAGCCGGAACAGCGGGTCGATCGGCTCGTAGCTCCGCTCCAGATACGCCGCGAAGTCCTTGCCGTGCTCCAGCTCCGCCTGCGCCATCAGGTCCAGTTCGATGTAGTAGCCGGCCCGGTGGGCGTCGTCGGCGATCTTCATCCGGGCGCCCTCCAGAAGCAGTTCGAGCCGCTGCCGGACGATCCCGCGGATCCGCTCCTTGTACGCCTGGCCCTCCTCCAGCAGGTCGAACAGGGAGAACAGGCTCAGCATGACCTGCTGGGGCAGCGACAGGCCCGCCGTGTGGTTGAGCGCGACCTGGCGCGAGTCGGCGACCAGCCGGTCGATGAACCGGATCTTCTCCGGCTCCAGCGTCAGCGTCCCGTACCGCTTGGCGAGGCGCGCCTTCTCCCCGGCGGGCAGGGCGGCGATCATCTCGTCGATCACGTTGTCGTCGTGCAGCCCGATGACGCCGAGCCGCCATCCGGTGCAGCCGTAGTGCTTGGAGTACGAGTAGACCAGCAGCGTGTTGCGCGGCAGGTCCGCCGCGACGGACCGGAAGCCCTCCACGAACGTCCCGTACACGTCGTCGGTGACGATGAGGAGATTCGGGTTCTTCGTCGCCACGATGTCCTTGATCTGGTCCGCGACGCGCTGCGACAGAGCCAGGGACGGCGGGTTGGACGGGTTGACCAGGCACACGAGCTTGATCGCCGGGTCCTCGAGCTTGGCGACCTCCTCCGGCGGGTAGCGCCACTCGCGCACCCCCGCCTCGGCGAACAGGCTGGCCTCGACGTAGGTCACGTCGAACTCGTAGGTGTCGAGCTCGGGGATCTCGATGTACGGCGTGAACACCGGCACCATGAGCGCGATCCTGTCGCCCTTGTGCAGGATCCCGTTCTTCATCAGCGAGTCGAAGATGTAGCACATGGCGGCTGTGCCGCCCTCCGTCGCGAAGTACGAGAAGTCCCCGGGCGGCGGCGCACCGTCGAACATCTCCCGCGCGACGTACCCGCGCACGATCTCCTGGGTGTGGTGCAGGATGCGGTCCGGCACCGGGTAGGTGTCGCCGACCGAGCTGTCGGTCAGCTCGTGCACGAACGCGTCCTTGTCGAAGCCGAACCGCTGGATGCCCAATTGCACACACTGCGCCAGCAGTTCGATGCCGGGCAGGTCCGGGTGGCGCCGCACGAACGTGTCGAAGCGCTCGTAGGACCCGGCGAGCTCGGGCATCCCGCCCAGGTTGTCGGCCGTCCACACCCGCCGGGACTCCTCCAGGGAGAAGTAGCCGAGCGCGTAGAAGGCCTCCCGCGGTCCGGTCGCCGTCCAGTTCGGGTTGCCGCGACCCGCGTTGAGCATCTGGACGCTCGACTTGCCCTTCTGCCCGGGCAGATCCTCCTGGACCCGCTCCGCGAGCTCGATGAAGACGTTCTTCAGCTCGAACGGCGACAACTGCGCGTACTGCTGGATCTGTTCGCGGGTGAGCGTCGTCTTGGGCACGGTGTCATCCTTACGTGGGGCCGTACGGGGGCCTTGCCTGGGCTGCTCCGGACGCGTCCGGCCGTCCCTCAGTGGCCCAGGACACCGACGAGCACCGGGCCCGTCAGCGGCAGCAGGAAGTTCGAGAGGGCGTACGTGATCGTGTAGCCGAGCATCGGGACCGACGACTGGGCCACCTGGGTGACCGCGGTGATCGCGGGGGTGGAGCACTGCTGGCCCGCGATCGCGCCGATCAGGAGCGGCTTCTCGATCCTGAGGAGCTTGAGTCCGACGAAGAGGGAGATCGTCGCGGGGATCAGCACCATCGCGATCCCGGCGAACGGCAGCAGCGCGCCGTACTCCTTCAGGAGCGGCCAGGCCTGCGGCCCCGAGACCAGGCCCGTGCAGGCGATGAACACCGCGAGGCCCATGTCCTTGATGGTCGTGGCGGCCTGCGGCGGGAAGGCGCCGAAGGTCTGCGACCGCGAGCGGAACCAGCCGAAGAGCAGCCCGGAGATGAGGCAGCCGCCGCCGGTGCCCAGCGACATCGGCACGTCGCCGAACTTGACGACGACCTGCCCGAGCAGCGAACCGGCCGCGATGCCGAGCCCGAGGTAGATGAAGTCGGTGGCGTCGTTCTTCACCACGGAGCCGAGCCGGGCGACCAGCTTGGTCAGGCCCGAGCGGGCACCGACCAGGGTGAGCACGTCGCCGCGGTGCACGACGGTGTCCCCGGTGGCGGGCAGGTCCTGGTCGTTGCGCGTGACGTCCGTGATGTACACGCCGTCGGTCAGGAACTCGGGGTTCTCCGCCTGGATCCGGTCGATGGTCTTGCCGTCGTTGGACTTGTCCGTGACCGACACCTGCCGGGTGGCCAGCGGCGAGTCGAGGCCCGGCACGCCCGGCGTCTCCGGGCCGATGAGCCGGCCCGCCTCGATCGTGTTCGCCCGCCGTCCGACCACGAGCACCAGGTCGGACAGGGTCAGCTCGAGATCGGGCGTCGGGGTGAGGAGCCTGCTGCCGCGCTTGACCGACTCCACGGTGATCCGCTCCTCGAGCGCGGACTCCAGGCTGCCCACGGTCCGCCCGTCGGCGGTCGTCACCAGATAGGTGCGCCCGACCGTGCCCGGCAGGGCCGGCCGCTCGTCCGCCTCGAGGCTGCCCTTGCTGCGGGTGCGTTCCCACAGGTCACGGGCA
>NZ_WWIA01000976.1 GCF_009870065.1 Streptomyces sp. SID5785
CCCGGCGCCGGCCACGACCGGGTCCGGCGAGCCGCACACCGAGCACGTGCCCGCGCCGCCCGCCTACGCACCGGCCGTCGCCGCCCGGCCCGAGCCCGTCGCCGCCGTCCCCTGGGGGCTGCGGGTCGCCGCCGAGGCCGGCTGGCGCCTCCTCGTCCTCGCCGGGACGCTCTGGGTCCTCATGCGGGTCATCAGCTCGGTGCAGCTGGTCGTGTTCGCGTTCGTCGCGGCGCTGCTCATCACCGCCCTGCTGCAGCCGACGGTGGCCCGGCTGCGCCGGCACGGCGTGCCCCGCGGGCTGGCGACGGCGCTGACCGCGATCCTCGGCTTCGTCATCATGGGGCTCGTCGGCTGGTTCGTGGTCTGGCAGGTCCAGGAGAACATCGACACGCTCTCGGACCAGGTCCAGGACGGCATCGACGAGTTGCGCAAGTGGCTGCTCAACAGCCCCTTCCACGTGACCGACAACCAGATCAACGAGATCGCCAAGTCGCTGCGCGACGCGATCGGGGCGAACACGGACGAGATCACCTCCGCCGGGCTGGAGGGCGTCACCGTCATCGTCGAGGCGATGACCGGCATCCTCCTGACGATGTTCTCGACGCTGTTCCTGCTCTACGACGGCCGGCGCATCTGGGACTGGACGCTCAAGCTCGTCCCGGCGCAGGCCCGTCCGGGCATCGCGGGCGCCGGACCGCGCGCCTGGCGCACCCTGACCGCGTACGTGCGCGGCACGGTCATAGTCGCGCTGATCGACGCCATCTTCATCGGCCTCGGCATCTACTTCCTCGGGGTGCCGATGGCGGTGCCGCTGGCCGTGTTCATCTTCCTGTTCGCGTTCATCCCGCTCGTCGGCGCGGTGGTCTCCGGGGCGCTCGCGGTGGTCGTCGCGCTCGTCACCCAGGGCGTGTTCACGGCCGTGATGACGCTCGCCGTCGTCCTCGCCGTGCAGCAGATCGAGGGCCACATCCTCCAGCCGTTCATCCTCGGCCGGGCCGTGCGGGTGCACCCGCTGGCGGTGGTGCTCTCCGTCGCGACCGGCAGCATGGTGTCCGGGATCGGCGGCGCGGTGGTCGCGGTGCCGCTGGTGGCCGTGACGAACACCGTGGTGGTGTACCTGCGGGCCTGGTCCCGGGGCGAGGCCCTGCGCACGGCGCCGGAGCCGCGCGGGGCGACGGCCGTGGACGCCGCGGCCGCCCCGGTGCGGCCGCCCGCCGGGTCCGACTGACGGACACGAAGAGGGAGGGGCCCCGCCGCATCCGCGGCGGGGCCCCTCCCTCTTCGGCCCTCTTCGGGCGGTGGTTACGCGAGCGCGGCTTCCGCGTCCAGCGTGACCGCCACCGCCTGGATGACCGAGGCGATCTTGAAGGACTCCTGGATGACGTCACGGTCGACGCCCGCCTTGCGGAGCACCTGCTCGTGCGAGTCGAGGCACATGCCGCAGCCGTTGATCGCGGAGACCGCGAACGACCACAGCTCGAAGTCGACCTTGTCGACGCCCGGGTTGCCGATGACGTTCATCCGCAGACCCGCGCGCATCGTCCCGTACTCGTCGTCCGAGAGCAGGTGACGCGTGCGGTAGAAGACGTTGTTCATCGACATGATTGCGGCGGCCGACTTGGCGGCCTTGAACGCCTCCGGCGACAGGTTCGCCTCGGCCTCGGGGGCCAGTTCGCGCAGCACGCGCGGCGAGCGCGACGCGATCGCGCAGGCGAGGACCGTGCCCCACAGCTGCTGGGCCGGCAGGTCCGAGTTGCCGATGACCGAGCCCAGGTTGAGCTTCAGGTCCTTGGCGTAGTCCGGTACGGCGGACTTCAGTTCGTCGAGAGCCATGTCAGAACCTTCCGTTCACTCGCCCGAGAGCAGCGCGACCGGGTCGAGGGTCTCGTCGCCCTTGCTCCAGTTGCACGGGCAGAGCTCGTCCGTCTGGAGCGCGTCGAGGACCCGCAGGACCTCCTTGGGGTTACGGCCCACGGAACCGGCGGTCACCATCGTGAACTGGATCTCGTTGTTCTGGTCGACGATGAAGACGGCGCGCTGCGCGAAGCCGTCCTCGCCCTCGATGCCGAGGTCGCGCATGAGCTCGTGCTTCGAGTCGGCGAGCATCGGGAAGGGCAGGTCGGTGAGGTCCGGGTGGTCCTTGCGCCAGGCGTGGTGCACGAACTCGGAGTCGCCGGAGAAGCCGAGGACCTGCGCGTCACGGTCGGCGAACTCGTCGTTCAGCTTGCCGAAGGCGGCGATCTCGGTGGGGCACACGAAGGTGAAGTCCTTGGGCCACGCGAAGACGATCTTCCACTTGCCCTCGTAGGTCTTGTGGTCGATCTGCTGGAACTCCTGGCCCTTCTCCAGCGAGACACAGGCAGTCAGATCGAACGGGGGGAACTGGTCACCGACAGTGAGCACGCGCTCTCCTTGCAGCGAGAAAACGCCCTTTTGGGGCTGTTTTCCATGGGTTGGACTGCTCATGATCGTGGCACGGAGTGCATTGATTGCGGAAATAGCTAGACTCGGTCGAGTTGATCGGAGGTGGCTATCAGTGGCCGTACAGAACGGCAGACCCGCAGGCGTCCGGCGCCGGCAGCCCAGCCTGGCGCAACTGCGGGCGTTCGCCGCGGTCGCGGAGCATCTGCACTTCAGGGACGCGGCGGCCGCGATCGGGATGAGCCAGCCCGCCCTGTCCGGCGCGGTGTCCGCGCTCGAGGAGGCGCTCGGGGTGACCCTCGTCGAGCGTACGACGCGCAAGGTGCTGCTCTCGCCCGCCGGTGAGCGGATCGCCGTCCGGGCCCGGGCCGTCCTCGACGAGGTCGGCGCGCTCGTCGAGGAGGCGGAGGCGGTGCGGGCGCCGTTCACCGGGGTGCTGCGGCTCGGCGTGATCCCCACCGTCGCGCCCTACCTGCTGCCGACCCTGCTGCGGCTCGTCCACGAGACCTACCCGGACCTCGACCTCCAGGTGCACGAGGAGCAGACCTCCTCGCTGGTGGAGGGCGTCATGGCCGGGCGGCTCGACCTGCTGCTGCTCGCCGTGCCGCTCGGCGTGCCGGGCCTCGCCGAGATCCCGCTGTTCGACGAGGACTTCGTGCTCGTGACACCGCTCGACCACTGGCTCGGCGGACGCGAGGGCATCCCCCGCGAGGCGCTGCGCGAGCTGCACCTCCTGCTCCTCGACGAGGGACACTGCCTGCGGGACCAGGCGCTCGACATCTGCCGCGAGGCCGGCCGGGACGACGTGCCCGTCACCACGACCGCCGCCGGACTCTCCACGCTGGTCCAACTCGTCGCCGGGGGGCTGGGGGTGACGCTGCTGCCGCGCACCGCCGTCGCCGTCGAGACCAGCCGCAGCGCCCAGCTCCTGACCGGGTACTTCGCCGAGCCCGCGCCGTCCCGCCGGGTCGCGTTCGCGATGCGGTCGGGCGCGGCGCGCTCCGCGGAGTACCGGGAACTGGCCACCGCCCTGCGCCGGGCGCTCGCGGGGCTGCCGGTACGGGTGCTGTAGGGGCGAGCCGGGCCGACTCCGCTCTGACGCGGGCGGCGGACCGTCTCCTGGGGGGAGGGGCTCATGTCCGCTCCGTGAATCTGTACGCGTGGTCGGTCGCCCACGTCCGGAACGAACGTGCCGGACGCCCCAGGAGGTCCTCAACCTCCGTTGTCACCTGGCGTTTTGCTCCTGCGTACTGGCGCTGTGCACTCCGGAGAAGCGCCTCGGCGACAGGGCGCGGAAGCTGCCGCTCCAGATGGGCCCGGGCTTGGCCGGCGTCGAGTTCCTCGAACGTCAGTGAGCGTCCCAGGGCCCGGGAGAGCAGGGCTGTCTGCATGCGCGGGGAGAGCGCCGTCGGCCCCGTCAGCCGGTGGGCCGTTCCGACCGGTAGCTTGCGGGCGAGAGCCTGTACGGCCACATCGGCGACGTCCCGGGGGTCGACACACGAGTTGAGGGACGCGCCGTGGAGGGCGCGGACCACCCCGTCGGACCGGATCCCGGGCGCCCAGGACAGAGCATTGGACATGAAGGCGCGCGGACGCAGGAACGTCCAGTCGAGGCCGCTGGAGCGGATGATCCGTTCGTTTCGGCGCTGCCAGGACGTGATGAGGTCGTCGGCCCCCGCGTCCTCGACGGCAGCCGCGGACAACTTGACCAGATGGCGCACGCCGGCGGAGCGGGCGGCCTGGACGAAGGGGCGGTCGTGGTCGGCCAGGGGATCGTTGGTCACGAGCAGGGCAGCGTCGACACCTTGCAGCGCCCTGCGCAAGGACGGCGGATCGGAGTAGTCCGCTCTGACGAGTTCGGCGTCGGCGAAGGAACCCGCCAGGCGCTCCGGATGTCTCGTCAGGAGGCGCAGCGCATGGTGGGTGGCCAATCGGCCGGCCACCAAGGACCCGATGGTTCCGCTCGCTCCTGTGACGGCGATCATGTGGCTCCTCTCTGCTGGAGCTGGTCAGCCCGAGTACGTGGCGGTGAAGATCGGGGTGTCGTCCTGGAGGCACTCCACCCTGACAGTGGTCGCCGAACGGGGCGTTGCGTGCAGAACCTCCGCCGTGACCCGGCAGGGGATGTCGATCTCTCCGTAGCCGTGGAAGGTCGCGTCGGCAGCCGTGGGAAGGAACGGGAAGGGGGCCTGGACCGCCTGGGCCGCCTGCCTGCCGGCTTCGAGCAGCAGCATTCCCGGAATGTGGTCCTTGGGGGACTGGAACAGGGTCGAGTGGGACGTGTCGATGCTCAACTGCCAGGTGTTCTCGTCTCCGTGGGGGGCGAGGAGGACATCGGCGACGTCCGTCCTTCCCACGGTCCGGGGCGCGAGCAGGTGAGGCAGCTGCGCCGACCGGCGTGGCGCCGTGCGATCGCCTCGCAGGCGGGCATAGATCTGCGGACTGATGACGCGGCAGTGTATGAGCCCCCGGGCGACGGGTCGCCCGTCCTGCCAGGCGATGAGATCGAGGCGCTTCTTCCCCACGCGCGCTTCCCGCGCAGTTGTCCGGGAGGTGTCCACCTCCAGGGTCAACTCGCAGGGGCCGCCCTGCGCGTCGGGCACGGGCATGGAGTAGTCGTATTGGAGGGAGCCGAGGAGGAAGACGTGGTCCAGCGGTACGTCGTGGCCGGCGTGCAGGATCACGAGGCCGGCCTGGCGGAAGCTCTCGGCGAGCAGCAGCGGGTCGGGGCGGCCGTCCCGGGACGGCGGGAAGAAGGGGTGATCGTGGGGAAGCCGCGCCGATGCGAAGTGACGGCCGGCACCCGCTGCCTGCCAGCTGCGGATGAAGGTGTCGCGATCGGTGGTCCGGTGCGCGAAGGCGGCGGCCGAGTCGATGGTCGGGGAAAGCGGAGCAGTGAACATGGGGCCCTCTTTGCCAGGAGATGGTAAAATACAAACTGGGCGGTTTGTTCTTAGCTGGTGCGGACATGGAGGCACGCGTGCCGAAGCAAGACCGAGCGATCAGAACCCGGCGGGTCATCGTGGAAGCGGCGGCGGGCGTGTTCGAGGAGCGTGGCTTCCAGGCGGCGACGATCGCGGAGATCCTGGCTCGAGGCCAGGTCACCAAGGGTGCGCTGTACTTTCACTTTGCTTCCAAGGAAGCGTTGGCGCGGGGACTGCTCGAGGAGCAGTTGCCCGACGGTCTGCCGCTGTTGCCGAGGTCCATCAAGCTTCAGGAGGTCATCGACCTCATCGCGTCCCAGACGTACCGGCTGCGCACTGATCCTGTGGTGCGCGCAGCTGTGCGGCTGTCGCTGGACGAGGGGGCGATGGGTGGCCGTCGTGGCGACGCGTTCACGGGGTGGAGCGGACAACTCGCGCGCTCCATGGAGGAGGCGGCAGGCCGGGGTGAACTGCTGCCGCACGTGGTGCCAGGAGAATCGGCCGACGTCCTTGTCGGGGCTTTCGCAGGTATCCAGTCCATGTCGCAGGCGCTGTCGAACTACGCGGACCTGGCAGAACGCATGGAGGCACTGACCCGGCACCTGATGCCTGCCATCGCGCTGCCTTCGGTCCTGGCGTCTTTGGACTTCGACCTCGATCGGATTGCGCGGGCCGCCCTCGAGCAGGAACCGGCGGATGACGGCGAAGAGGTCGCGGCCGGCTGAACCCGGCCCCCGGTCCGGGGGGCCTTACCGCTCATGGTTCCTCGCCGAACCAGACACGCAGCGCTTCGGGCAGTGAGTCGGCGCTGTCGCAGGCCCATGCGACGTACCCGTCGGGCCGCACGAGTACGGCCTCCTGCGGCAGTCCTGCATCGGGTCGTACGGAGACCGTTCGCACGACGGTGTTCCACGCCCGGCTCTGCGCACGGTGTGTGCTGTCGGCGCCGGGCCC
The DNA here is from genome assembly GCF_009870065.1 of Streptomyces sp. SID5785. Lineage (GTDB taxonomy): Bacteria > Actinomycetota > Actinomycetes > Streptomycetales > Streptomycetaceae > Streptomyces. The sequence continues at coordinate 6,300 of NZ_WWIA01000976.1, forward strand.
CGACAGGAGCAGGAGCGGGCGCCCCTCGGTCAGGAGTTCGACGACACTGGTTGACCGGCCGTCTTCTGTGACGAGCGGTCGGTTCGACAGGAACGTGCCTTCCAGGGGGGAGGCACCCTTCGTCCTGGGTGCGTAGCGGGTGTCCTGGGCGCTGATGGCGGCGGCCAGGTGGTTCTGGTCCTTGTCGTGCCGGATCAGGCCGGTGAAGAGGTCGCGCAGCGGGTCGAGTTCGGGGTCGGGGCGCATGAGTACCGCTTGTGCCCGGGTGTTGTCGATGACCCGCTGGGCTGCTTGGCGGCGCTCCTCGTCGTAGGTCTCGAGCAGGTCCTTCCCCGCTGTGCCGCGGATGCAATGAGCTAATTTCCAGCCGAGGTTGAGGGCGTCCTGGATCCCGGTGCTCAGGCCCTGTCCTCCGATGGGGAAGTGCGTGTGTGCGGCATCCCCCACCAGGGCGACCCGTCCGTCGAGGAACCGGTGGGCCAGTGTGGACACGTCGCTGAAGCGTCGTAGATGCAGCGCATCCGTCATCTTCAGGTCGCGGCCGAGAATGTAGGACGCCTCGCGCTGCAGCTCGCCCAACGTCACCGGGGCGCGACGGTCGGGAGGGGTTCCGGCGAAGGTGATCGCTCGAATCAGTGTGTAGCCGTTGCCGAAGTCGCGCGCGACGGTCCATCCGCGTCGAGTCCTGTGCCACCCGGCCGGCGCGGTTGCGGGATCGGCGAAGCGGACCACGCCGAGGAGCGCCGAGATGCGGGGAGCGCGGAAGTCCTTGGTGAAGCCCATCTGTTCGCGGATGGAGCTGTGTGCTCCGTCCGCGGCGGCGACATAGTCCGCGCTGATCCGATGGCTGCCGCGCTCGCTCTGGAGTGTCAGGTGCGCATGGTCCCGAGTGCGGCTGATCTGTGTGGCGCGGCAGCCGCGCAGGACGTGAACACCCCTGGCCCGGGCGTGCTGTTCGAAGGCCCGCTCGAGAACCGCCTGGGGGCACTTGGCCACAGGGGGAGGCTCGTGCTCGGGAGACGTGATGGCCAGGCCGTCGATGCCGGCGAAGTGAAACATCGCCGTGTTGTCCGAGGCTCCGTGTTCAGGAAGGACCTCCCTGTATCCGTGGCGCGCCAGCGACTGGAGTGCCCTGGCGTGCACGGTGTTGGCCTTCGGCTGATCCGACGTGGAGGCTGCCGTCTCCACGAGCGCGGTGCGTAGTCCGTACCGTCCGGCCTCGGCCGCCAGGAGCATTCCGACCGGGCCCCCTCCCACAATCGCGAGTTCCACACGTTCCATCGACTCATCCCCCGTGCGTGGTTGCTTAGCGATCCATCAGGCAGGCGCACTCGATGATCACCCGTCGTGCGGCCGTGCCGCTGCGGTGATGCGGTGGGACGGACGCCGTGGTGATCTGCCGAGTGCGGTGCTGGAGGTAAAGATACTGACCAAGCGGTTTTGTTTTCAATGTGGTCCAACGGCATGACGGGAAACTGTCGTTGGGGTGATCGGCCTTTGTGTGGTGTCACGAGGTGTTGGCCGGTGGTGTCCTCGGCGCGACCTGTGGCATGGATGTGTCTGTTCCTGCTGGGGAGAGTCCTGTGTCTGTCGTGGCCACCTTGGGGAGCAGCCATGCCCAGAGGTCGGTGATGGTGTGCGTCGCAAGCCACGACTTGTCGGTTCTGCCGAGTGTTTCAAGCCCCATGGTTGCGGCGGTGACGAAACGCGCGAGCGTGTGGTGGGCCTGCGGCGCGAGCAGGGCGCCTTGGTCTGCGGCGCAGATGAATCGGCGATCGACGAACGCGCGCCACTGACTCGGGAAGTCGACCGGGTTGCTGAGGGTTCCGTCCCGGTTGAGCCGCAGCCCGGCGCGTGCCACGACGTCCGCCCTCAACAGTCCGGCAATGGCGTGGGTGGAGTTGATCAGTTGCTGGAGTGCGCTGGACTGTCCGTGTTGCGCGGCCTGGGCGGCTCGCCGGAAGTGCTGGTGTGCCGCCTCCTGGACGGCATCCGACATCGCCGGCTTGCTGTCGAAGTGGAAGTGGAGGGCTCCGACGCTGACACCCGCTCCCGAGCTGATGTCGGTGAGGCGTGTCCCTGTGTAGCCGTGCGCCTCGAACGAGAGAGCGGCGGAGTGGATGAGAGCGTGCCGGGTGCGGGCGGCGCGCACCTGCTGGGTCACTGGTGCCTCCTTCGGGGGCGGGTTGCGGTCGAAGGGGTGCGCCCCATGTGTGCGCCACCCGGCCCGCAAGTATAGAACCGACCATGTGGTTCGTTTCATGCGCTTCATCGGTCGAGATGCGGCCGAAATGTCCAATAAAGGGACCCGTGACGGGCGGAGAGACCGTTTGCAAACCGGGCCGTCGGTTTGTAATCTACCGAGCGAGGCATGAACCTTCTCTGAAAGGGGTTGCGCTGTGGGCGTTGCGATCGTCCGGGCGGAGGTCGTCTATCGCGAGGAACTGGCAAAGATCGGCGCGGAAGACGCCCGAGTGGTGTGCGTGGAAGCCCTGCCGCGCGGCGCCCTGCATCCTTTCGAGGCGGCGCACCCGGACCGGTTCTTCCCGCTCGGCAGTGTGGAGAGCGCCATGGTGAGCATGGTTGAAGGGCTGGTCACGGCTGGGTTCAGGGTATTCGTGTGCGGTCTGGGCGACGCGGCCCGAGAGGCGCGGCTCCCTCGTCTGGCGCTCGCCTATCTGCGGGTGGGGGCGTCGGTGGTGGTGCCGGACATCGAGGACGGTCCGGCGGAGCTGCTGGGCGTGCCGCGCTTACGGATCGCGGCGCCGAGCGGCGTGCACGAGATCCGGTCGGTGGTGCGCATGGCGGTTCGTTCGGGGCGGCCGCACCACATCCGCATCGGAGCAGGGGCACCTGCCGACGTGACGGCGGACTGGACCGGAGCTGACGACGGAGAGATCCCCCCGGTTGTCTGGGGCGCCGGTCCGGAGTCCGGAGAGCCCGCGGACGCGAGGGTCTGCCTGGTCTCGGTCGGCGAGGACGGCACCCGGCTCGCACTGGCCGCCCGGGAACGGTACGCGGGGGTGGCGCACGCGCATCTGGTGTACGTCGACGACGGCCACTTGGCGGCTGCGGCGGGTCAAATGGCCCGGCACTACGACCGGTTCGTCGTGCTCGGTGGTTGGCAGGGACCGCAGGGTGTCCGACAGCGGCTGAGTCGGCTGATGCCCGGCTGCGCCGTCTTCGGGGTGGCGCTCGAGGGTGAGTTGGGCGCCGGTGTCGACCAGGTGCTGGCGTCCGTCGAAGGGCTTCGGCGGTGACCGGGCGTCGGTGCGGTCGGCCGCGACCCTGCAGCGCAGTCATGACAGGGCCCCGCCGGACCGGCGTGATCATCACCCGCAGGCTGCGCGAGGACAGGCACCGCGCGAGGGCGGTCAGCCGCGACCCGGGTGGCGTGACGCTGCCGGGCGGCGCGGAGAGGCGCCGCGCCGACTGGGGTCGCCGATGGAGAGGGGAGAACGGTGTCCACCGCAGGTCAGCAGGCGCTTCCCGACCACATGTCACCGAACGAACTCGCTGAGGTTCTCTCCGTGCTGCGCTCCATCCCCCGAAGCGACCAGCGGCGCTGGGGTGAGGTCTATGTGAGGGGGCTGCTCGCGGTCCGCGGGAAGAAGACCATGCGTGCTCTCGCCCACGGGGTGGGCAGCGGGGCCGAGCAGAGCCTCAACCAGTTCATCAGCAAGTCGCCGTGGGACGCCGATCAGGTGCGCGGCGACCTGGCACGGCTGCTCATCGCGCGTGCGCAGCCTCGTGCCTGGGTCGTGCAGCCCCTCGTGATCACGAAGGTGGGCCGGCACACGGTCGGCGTGGAACGGCAGTGGGTCCCACGGATCGGACGTGTCGTCAACTGCCAGCAGGCGATGAGCGTCTGGCTCGCGGGAGAGGACGGCAGCTGTCCTGTGGACTGGCAACTGGCGCTGCCCGAGTCCTGGACGAGCCAGGAGGACCTGCGCCGCCGTGCCGCCATCCCCACGGAGGTCGGCTCGTGCCCGCCCGAGCAGTGCGCCGTCGACGCGGTGAGCAAGATGACGCGGGAGTGGGGGCTGCGCGGTCGGCCGGTGGTGATGGACGGGCGGGAGGCGGCGCCGCAGACGGTCTGCGCCGAGCTGGCGGGCCGTCAGATTCCGTTCGTCGTCCGGATCGATCCGTCCTCCATCGCACCGATGCCGCCTGAGTCGAGGACAGGGAGGACAGGGCGGAGCGGGATCGGACCCGGTGACCGTGCCGGGGGACGGGCGGGAGCGGCCGGGCTGCTGACGGCCCTGCACAAGGAGCGCATACCGGTGGAGTGGTTCGACCACACGGAGCGCACCATGCGTGCCACGTCGGTCGGTGCCGTGCCTGTCGTGCTGCACGGGGGATCCACCGTGCAGCAAGGGCAGCCGGAAGGCCTCGACCTCGTACTGCTGGCCGCCTGGGCGGATTCCGGCCGGAGTTCCCCGAGCGAGTTCTGGCTCACCAACCTCGCGCAGTCGCCGCTCGGCGGTGTGTACCGCACGGCCATGCTCTCGCGGCGTGTGGAGCGCGATCTGGCGGAGGTGAGCGACGGCCTCGGCATCCGCGACTTCGAGGGCCGCTCGTACCGCGGTTGGCACCACCACATGACGATGGTGTCCCTGGCGCATGCCGTGACCGTGCTCTCGTCCTCCCGCGCGCAGGCCCCGCCCGGTGCTGCGGAAGGAGGGTCGCTGGTGCCGTCGGGCGAGCCCAGGGTCGGTGCGGCATGACCCGGGCCGGCCCGCGGACGTCACTCCGTGCGCAGGCCCTCCGGGCGCATCAGGCGGTACAGCGGCGGCAGGCTCAGCAGCGTGACGCCGGCGATCGCCGCAGCGCCCACACCCACCAGCGGCAGGAACACCCACCAGTCCGTCACCGTCCTGTCGACCATGCGGAGCATCAGCACCCCGAGGGCCAGGCCGCCCGACACCGCGAGCGCCATGCCGAGCACGACCGGGATCGCCGTCTGCCACAGCACCGACCAGGCGAGCGTGGAGCGCCGGGTGCCGTAGGCGACGAGCACTGACAACAGCCGCCTGCGCTCGCGCAGTTGCTCGATCTGGTTGATCAGCATCGACGCCGCGATCAGCGAGATCGTGATGGCCGCCGCGGTGAACAGACCGCGCTGGATACTGGCGAACTGCTTGTCCTGCTGGGTCGAGCTCAGCGTCCACACCCGCATCGCCGGGTCGATCCGGAACGCCGTGTTGCGGACGAACTCCAGCGCGTCCGGCACCGACTCGTCCACCTGGACCTGGGCCGACGTCGACGAGTTGTGCAGCACGCGCGTGTCGAACGCGGAGGGCGTGGCCAGGAGGCCGCCGAAGGTGTCCCCGCTCGGGTCGCGGCGTGATGTCACGGTCCGGGTGTTCTTCGGCAGGGTCCAGGAGACCGCCTTCTCCGCCTTCTTGTCGAAGTCCGCGCCGTCGACCTCCAGACGGGTGCCGGGACCGCCGATCTTCTTCAGCTCCGACTCCATGTACGCGTCGCCGGAACCGGTCACGCGGAACACGTCGCCGTCCGTGCACGAGGGCAGGTGCGCCAGCTCGCGCAGCGCGGCGCAGGTGCCGACGGAGAGCGTCACGCTCGACGTGTACCCGTCGGCGTCCGGCTTCGCGCCCGCGGGGCTGGCCCAGGTGTCGACCGTGCCGATGACCTTGCGCACGCCCTTCGTCGCGCCGAACTCGTTCACCATCCGCTGGGCGAGCGCGCCGCTCGGGAAGTTGGCGTTCGCTGAGATCTGCGCCCGCCGGGTGTCTGCGCCCGTCGACTTCACGAAGTCGTCGTCGACGGCGGTGGTGAACATCTGCAGGGCGATGCCGCCGGCCACCGCGATGGTGATGCCCGCGACCGCGCGGCTCGCCGCCGTGCTCGACAGCTGCAGCCTGCGCGTCGCCAGCTGCCACGGCACCGAACCGCCGTGCAGCCGGGCCACGACCGCCTCGACGAGCCACGGCAGCACCAGCACCAGACCGATCAGCAGCAGGCCGATCCCGGCCGAGATCCGCACCACGCCGAACGTGTCCGTGCTGCCGGTCGCGCTCGACATCAGCAGCAGCGCCGCGCCGATCACCGGGATCGGCAGCCGCCACCACAGCCTGCGGGACCGGCCGCGCCGGCTGCGGACCACGCCCAGGGGCTCGATCGCCACCGAGCGCAGGGCGAACAGGGTCACCGCGATCGAGGCCAGCGGCACCGCCACCACGATCAGCGCGCCCAGCACGGGCACCGGCGACAGGTCCGACGGGAACGCCGTCAGCCGCCACACCTCGACATGGGCGAGCAGCTGCCGTGCCGCGAGGAAGAACCCGGCGCCGAGCAGCACGCCGACGACCGCCCCGAACAGTGCCTCGCCCGCGGCCATCCGCCGGGTCATCCGCACGTCCGCGCCGACCAGGCGCAGCGCGGCGAGCCGCCGGTCGCGCCGCTCGCCGCCGAACCGCACGGCCGTCGCGATGAAGATCGCCACCGGCACGAGCAGCACGACGCAGGCCAGGATCACCATGACGACGAGCACGGGGTCCATCGGCGTGGTCCCGTACCGGTGTCCCCACGTGTCGTAGCGCCGTCCGTCCCGGTCGGCCGTGATCCTGTCCGAGCCGGCGTACACGTACAGGTCGAAGGGGTCGCTCAGGCCCGCCGGGGCGATCGTGCCCACGTCCCGGTACGGGTAGCGCTCCTTGAGGAGCTTGCCGTCGGGGGAGTCGAGCAGCCGGCGCAGGGCGGGGGAGACGACCATCTCGCCGGGGCCGGGCATCCGGTCGACGCCCGGCGGCAGCACCGGGTGCGCGCCGTCGGGGCGCAGCAGATAGCCGCCGACCGACGCGTCGCGGAACTCGGAGGACGCGTCCGTCAGGAGGAACGAGCGGTCCGAACGCGGCGCGGAGTCGCCGGTCGCGGTGACCCCGAGCTGGCGGGCGGCGCCGCGGTCGTCGCGCTGCTGCATCAGCGTCGGCACGGACGCCGCGCCGAGCAGCACGGCGACGCCGAGGCCGACCCCGATCGCGGTCAGGAGCGTACGGATCCAGCCCTCGCGGCCACCGGCGACGGCGCAGCGCACCCCGATCCGGAGGTCGCGGACGCGGCCGGTGAACCCCGGGCGGACGGGCGCGGGGGCGCGCTCCGCGGGGCGGTCGTCGAGCAGCGTCATCGGGCGAACTCCATGTCGCGGGACTTGCCGTCGCGCACCACGACCTCGCGGTCGGAGTAGGCGGCGACCCGCGCCTCGTGCGTGACCAGGACGACCGCGGCGTTGGCACCGCGGGCCGCCTCGGTGAGCAGCTCCATGACGCGCTCGCCGTTGAGGGAGTCGAGGGCGCCGGTCGGCTCGTCCGCGAACAGCACGCGCGGGCTCGTGACCAGGGAGCGGGCCACGGCGACGCGCTGGCCCTGACCGCCGGAGATCTCACCGGGCCGCTTGCCGGCCAGATCGTCGACCTCCAGGCGCTCCAGCCAGCCGGTGGCACGCCGCTCGGCCTCCTTGCGGCGCACGCCGTTCAGCCGCAGCGGCAGCGCGACGTTCTCGGCGCAGGTCAGCTCGGGCACCAGCTGGCCGAACTGGAACACGAAGCCGAACTCGCCGCGCCGCAGGGCGCTGCGCTCGGCGTCGGACATCGAGGTCAGCTCGCGGCCGCCGTACGTGATGGAGCCGGAGTCCGGCGTGACGATGCCGGCGAGGCAGTGCAGCAGCGTCGACTTGCCGGAGCCGGAA
>NZ_WWIA01000977.1 GCF_009870065.1 Streptomyces sp. SID5785
CGCGGGGAACTGCGCGACCAGCCCCCACCGAACCCGCACCCGGCACGGAACACGTGCCACCCCCGCACCAACTTCCGTGAATCGCCCGGCACTCGGGAACCCGGCCACCGCCCCGCCCGTCAGAACGGCACGCTGCCGGTGAGTCTCCGCAGTGCGGTGTCGGCCTCGCTGCCGGCAGCGAACGCCGACCACCCTCTCCGCCGCACGACGCGGCCGGCAGCCCGCCGTCACCGGCGCGCCCCTCCGACAGCGCCGGTGACGGCCCCTCGACGTATCGGCGGACAAGCCGCCGACTCCCCGCCAAGTCCCTTGACTGGCAGAAACTTTCCCGATATTCGTTTCGCGCGGAAGTTTCCTTCAGACCGCCCCTCCCTCCGGAAGGAGCGCACGTGCCCCAGCTCTCCAGACGTACGCTGATCGCCGCCGCCACCGCGACCGCAGGCGTCGCCGCCGCAGGCCTGAGCGCCGCCCCCGCCCAGGCGTCCACCGCAGGCCGGGCCCGTTCCGACAAGGCCCTGAAGAAGATCATCTCCGGGATGTCCCTGGAGGAGAAGGTCGGCCAGCTCTTCGTGATGCGGGTGTACGGGCACTCGGCCACGGACCCCGACCAGGCCGACATCGACGCGAACCTCGAGGAGATCGGCGTCCGCACGGCCGCCGAGCTGATCGACACGTACAAGCTCGGCGGGATCATCTACTTCGCCTGGGCGCACAACACCCGCGACCCGCACCAGATCGCCGGTCTGAGCAACGGCATCCAGGCGGCCGGACTGCGCCAGGACTCCCGGGTGCCGCTGCTGATCTCGACGGACCAGGAGCACGGCATCGTGGCCCGGGTCGGCAAGCCGGCCACCCTGCTGCCCGGGGCGATGGCGCTCGGCGCGGGCGGCTCCCGGGCCGACGCCCGTACGGCCGGCCAGATCGGCGGCGCCGAACTGCGCGCGGTCGGCATCCGGCAGGACTACGCGCCCGACGCCGACGTCAACATCAACCCGGCGAACCCGGTGATCGGCGTCCGCTCCTTCGGGGCCGACCCCAAGGCCGTCGCGGGGATGGTCGCCGCGCAGGTCAAGGGCTACCAGTCGGCCCACATCGCCTCGACGGCCAAGCACTTCCCCGGCCACGGCGACACGGTCGACGACTCGCACGCGAAACTGCCGTACATCCACCACACGCGCGAGCAGTGGAACACGCTGGACAAGCCGCCGTTCGTGGCGGCCATCGCGGCCGGCATCGACTCGATCATGACGGCGCACATCGTCGTCCCCGCGCTCGACCCGGCCGAGGACCCGGCGACGCTGTCGCACCCGATCCTCACCGGCATCCTGCGCGAGGAGCTCGGCTACGACGGGGTCGTGGTGACCGACTCGCTGGGCATGGAGGGCGTCCGCACGAAGTACGGCGACGAGCGGGTGCCCGTGCTCGCGCTGAAGGCCGGAGTGGACCAGCTGCTCAACCCGCCGAACCTGTCCGTCGCCTGGCACGCCGTGCTCGACGCGGTGCGCGGCGGAGAGCTGACCGAGGAGCGGCTCGACACGTCGATCCTGCGCATCCTGCGGCTGAAGGCGAAGCTGGGGCTGTTCGACAAGCCGTACGTGTCGCAGAGCGCCGTGGACCGCACCGTCGGCACGCACCGGCATCTGGCCGCCGCCGACCGGATCGCCGAGCGCACGACGACGGTCCTGGTCAACAAGGACCGGCTGCTGCCGCTGAACCGGCGCACCCACAAGAAGGTCCTCGTGCTCGGCGCGGACCCGGCCTCACCCTCGCTCAGCGACGGCCCGCCGACCACCGTGCTGGGCGCCGCCCTCACCGAACTCGGCTTCACGGCCACGGTCCTGCCGACCGGCACGGCGCCCAGCCAGGCCGCGATCGACCAGGCCGTCGCCGCCGTGCCGGGCCAGGACGCGGTGCTCATCGGCACGTACAACGTGACCGCGGGCAGCGCCCAGCAGAAGCTGGTGAACGCGGTCGCGGCGACCGGCGTCCCGGTGGTCACCCTGTCCCTGCGCAACCCCTACGACGTCGCCCAGCTGCCCGCGTCCGGCGCCCACGTGGCGGCGTACTCGTGGATCGACGTCGAACTGCGGGCCGCGGTGCGCGTCCTGACGGGCGCCGCCGAGCCGCAGGGCCGGCTGCCGGTGCCGGTGCAGCGGGCCGACGACCCGGAGAAGGAGCTCTTCCCGATCAGGTACGGCCTGCGGTACTGACCCGCCGAGGTACCGACCGCGCCACCGACAGTGGCGGGCGGGGCCCTACTGCCGCGGCCGTACCGTGCGTACGCCGCGGCAGCCGCGTCCCCCCGCCAACTGGCGCAAAGCCCCCTGGACACCTGGCGTGCCGCCGCCTCTGCGCGTCACGCTGGACGGGCATATCGGGGGGATTGCCATGTTTCAGCGCACGGTCAAGGTGGTGTGCGCGGTGCCGTTGCTGGCGCTCGCGCTGAGCGGATGCCAGGGCGTCCTGGGAGGCGGGGGCGGCTCGGAGGACTCGGCGGCGCCGGATCCGGCGCGCTCCCCCGCGGGCTACGGGGCGGTGTTCCTGGCGGTCGGCGAGTGCAGTTCGCGCGGGCTGAAGGCGTTCGACGAGGTGCCGTGCCGCAGCGAGCGGGCGATCGCCAAGGTCCTCGCCCGCTTCGAGGGCGCTTCGGCGGACGGACCGGCCTGCCCGGCCCCCACCGACTTCGTGCTGCACATCAGCGAGAACCGTCCGTCGGCGGGCGGGAACGGCGCCGGTGCCGTCGCCGAGGGCTACGCCTGCATGCGCAATCTGGAGGACCCGCACCCCGGGGACCCGGGAGGCGGCGGCGGTCCGCGCACCGTCGTCGGCGACTGCGTGCGCGCGGCCGGATCGGGCCAGGTGCGCGAGACGCCGTGCGACGGATCCGGCGAGGAGCCCCCGCAGTACCGGGTGACGAAGGCGGTCACCTCGCGCGCGCGGTGCCCGGACTCGACGGCCCTGTACGTGTCGCTGGGCGGCACGGTCCCGGTGGGCTGCGCGCAGCGGTTGCGGCCGTGAGACGCCGTGCGGCGGGGCGCGGTGGTGCACGCCCCGCCGCACGGACCGGAAGCGGTGCGCTACGGGCGCAGCGTCCGCTGGCGGTGCGTGTCGGAACGGTCGAGCTGCGCGTCGTGCGGGGCCTTCGCCGTGGAGCCGGACAGTCCGGCCCAGTCGAGGATCCGCGCGGTGGCGAGCGCCTTGTCGCCGTCCTTCAGCGCCGCGACGTTGGCGCCGTGGTTGGCGTGCGGGGCGTGCAGCACGTAGGAGTCGCGCGCGCCCTTGCCGAGGCGGAACGGCTCGGCGCCCCACGGGTCGTTGTCGCCGTAGACGTAGAGCATGCGGGTGGCGTGGTGGCGCACCCAGGTGTCGACGTCCCGCATCGTGGACGGCTGGAACTTCATCGGGATGTCGCGCGGCACGAAGTTCCGCGGCGGCTGGTAGCCGTAGCGGGACAGGTCGCCGAGCCAGGGCTGGCTGATGTCGGGCGAGCCGAGCTGGGTGCCGGCCTGGTAGTAGTACGGCGTGTACTGGGTCAGCCCCTGGTCCGCGTAGGAGGACCAGCCGCCGACCTCGTCGACGTAGGCGAACAGGTCGTCGTCGGAGACGGTCGCGGCGTCCGGCACATCGGCGCACGCGGACTCGGGCTGGTACTGCCAGAAGCCCCACACGAGGTCGAGCACGGTCGCCTCGTAGGCCTTGTCCAGCGAACCGACGGTCTTCACCGTGTAGTTGTTCGCCGCGAGGTACTCCTTGTACTTCTTCTCCAGGGCGGTGCGGCGCACCAGCGTCTCGCGCTGCACCTTCTGGAGCGCGACCCGGCACTCCTTCGGCCCGACCTTCGCCAGGAACGCGTCGTAGGCCGAGTCCTCCTTGTTCACGACGTCGTTCGGGGCGACGTAGGCGACGACGCCGTCCATGTCGCGCGGGTAGAAGCGCTCGTAGTACGTGGCGGTCATGCCGCCCTTCGAACCGCCGGTGGTCAGCCAGTTCTGGTCGTAGACCGGCTTGAGGGCCTCGAAGATGCGGTGCTGGTCGCTGGCGGCCTGCCAGATGTTCAGCTTGGACCAGTCCGCGGGCTGGGGCCGGGACGGCGTGAAGAAGCGGTACTCCACGGAGACCTGGTTGCCGTCGACGATCCGGGTGGGCTCACTGCGCGACGGGGTCGTCGACACGTTGTAGCCGCTGGTGAACATGACGGTCGGGCGGCTGACGTCCTTGTGCAGCACGGTGATGCGCTGCTGGAAGGTGCCGGCCTTCGGGTGCCGGTGGTCGACCGGCTGGGTGTAGTTGAGGACGAAGTAGCGGTAGCCGTCGTACGGCTTCTCCTCGATGAGGCTCATGCCGGGTACGGCGAGGAGCCGGTCCTTGATGTCGGTGGCGGCGGCCCGGGACCCTTCGGCGGCCGTCGCCGTCGATATCCCGGCCGCGCTCACGGTGCCGATCAGCACCACGAGCGACAGCAGCCATCTGAGCGTTGTGCGCATGCACCCTCCCTGGAGATTCACAGATGCGCCCCGGAAACTATCGGAGCAACTTCTGCACCACCAGGGGTACTTGGTGTTCGCTCAGGTTCGTACCCGGTGCGGCTTCAGCACAGAATCCAGCCGGATTTCACCGTTTTGCTCCCCACGCGTCCCGTGATGCGGACGCAGCGGTGACCGGCGTGCACGGTGACCGGCCCGGCGTGGTGCGTGAAGCGGCCCGAGTCGACGACGGCCCGGCTGCCGCGCGCCTGGACCCCGGCGGACATGGTCTGCCGGGTGCCGCTCTTCCTGGCGATCGTCACGGCGCAGACGTAGTCGCGGTTGCGGTAGACGACGGTCTTGCCCGTGCTGAACGACAGGGTGCGCACCTGGTGCCCGCCGCACAGCCCGGCCGCCTGGGCGCTGCCCGCGAACGGCCCGCCCACCAGCAGCAGCGCGGCCCCGGCCAGCGCGGACAGGGCGCCCATGAGCCGGCGGCGCGGTCGCGGCCCCCGGACGCCCCCTATGCCGTCTTTCTCACCTCTGCCCACCGCGGCCCCTCCCGTCGCACCGGCACCAGCGTACTGATGTACGGACGCGGCACACCGGGGCGGCGGTTGCGCCCGGCCGGTCCGCGGGCGCCGGTCAGGGCGCCGTGCCGACCGCGGCCTGCCCCGGCTCCTCGGCGCCCTGACCGATGAACGTGCGCCACAGCCGGGCGTACCGGCCGTCCAGGCGCAGCAGTTCCTCGTGGGTGCCGTCCTCGGCGACGCGGCCGCCGTCCATCACGACGACGCGGTCGGCGCGCGCCGCCGTCGTCAGCCGGTGCGCCACGACGAGCGTCGTGCGCCGGCCCGCGAGCCGGTCGGTGGCGTGGTTGACCTGTGCCTCGGTGGCCAGGTCGAGGGCGGCCGTCGCCTCGTCGAGCAGCAGCACGTCGGGGTCGACGAGCTCGGCGCGGGCCAGCGCGATCAGCTGGCGCTGACCGGCCGACAGGTTCCGGCCGCGCTCGGCGACCTCGTGCAGGTAGCCGCCCTCCAGCGTCGCGATCATCTCGTGCGCGCCGACCGCGCGGGCCGCCGCCTCCACGTCGGCGTCGCTCGCGTCGGGCCGCCCGTAGGCGATGGCGTCGCGGACCGTGCCGGGGAAGAGGTAGGCCTCCTGCGGGACGACGCCGAGCCGGTGCCGGTACGAGGCCAGGTCCAGGTCGCGCAGGTCGGTGCCGTCGACGGTGACCCGGCCCGCGGTCGGGTCGTAGAACCGGGCGACGAGCTTGACCAGCGTCGACTTGCCCGCACCGGTCTCGCCGACGAACGCGACGGTCTGACCGGCGGGGATGCGCAGCGCCACGTCACGCAGGGCCGTCTCCTCCTCGGCCGGTCCGCCGTACGCGAAGTCGACGTCCTCGAAGGCGATCTCGCCGCGCAGCGAAAGGACCTCGAGCGGCTCCCGCGCCGCCTTCGTGGAGGTCGGCTCGCGCAGCAGCTCCTGGATGCGGCCGAGCGACACGGTCGCCTGCTGGTAGCCGTCGAAGACCTGGGAGAGCTGCTGGACCGGCGCGAAGAACAGGTCGATGTAGAGCAGGTACGCGACGAGCGCGCCGGTGGTGAGCGTGGCCGCGTCGACCCGGTGCGCGCCGACGATCAGGACGGCCGCCGCGGCCACCGAGGACAGCAGCTGCACGAACGGGAAGTAGACGGAGATCAGCAGCTGGCCGCGGATGCGGGCCGCGCGGTAGCTCGCGCTGCCCTCCGCGTAGCGCCGCACGCCGTCCTGCTCGCGCCGGAAGGCCTGCACGATCCGCAGACCGGACACCGACTCCTGGAGGTCCGCGTTGACCACGGAGACCCGCTCGCGGGCCAGTTCGTACGCCTTCACGCTCGCGCGGCGGAAGAAGAACGTGCCGACGATCAGCGGCGGCAGCGTCGCGAACACGACCAGGGCCAGCTGGACGTCGATGACGAGCAGCGCGCCCATGATGCCGAAGAACGTGACGACGGAGACGAACGCGGTGACGAGGCCGGTCTGCAGGAACGTCGACAGGGCGTCCACGTCGGTCGTCATCCGCGTCATGATCCGGCCGGTCAGCTCGCGCTCGTAGTAGTCGAGGCCGAGCCGCTGGAGCTGCGCGAAGATCTTCAGGCGCAGCGCGTACAGGACCCGCTCGCCGGTGCGGCCCGTCATCCGGGTCTCGCCGATCTGCGCGGCCCACTGCACGAGCACGGCGACCAGGCCGAGCGCGGACGCCGCCCAGACCGCGCCGAGCGCCGCTCGGGTGACGCCCTCGTCGATGCCGTGCCGGATCAGGACGGGCAGCAGGAGGCCGACGCCCGCGTCGACCGCGACGAGCCCGAGGCTGATCAGCAGGGGGCGGCCGAAGCCGCGCAGCAGCCGGCGCAGCCCGTAGCTGTCCTCGGCCGTGACGGCCCGGCTCTCGTCGACGTCCGGGGTGTCGAGGGCCGGGGGCAGCGCCTCGACCTGCGTGAGCAGCTCGGGGGTCGCGGGCATCCCGGCGAGCGCCGCGTCCCGGGGCTCCCGGTCGCCCGTCCACAGCCTGGGGGTGACGCCCCGCTCGGCGTCGTACTCGGCGTCCAGCTCCGCGCGTACGGAGGTGTCCTCGGGCTCGTCGCCGGGGTGCGCGGTGACGTGGCCGGGCGAGACGCCGCCCAGCTCGTCGGGGTCGGTCAGCAGCCGGCGGTAGAGCGGGGAGCCGGCCTCCAGCTCCTCGTGCGTGCCGATCGCGGCGAGCCGGCCGCCGTCGAGCACGGCGATCCGGTCGGCGAGGCCGAGCGTGGAGCGGCGGTGCGCGATCAGCAGCGTGGTGCGGCCCGCCATGACCCGGCCGAGCGCCTCGTGGATCTCGTGCTCGACGCGGGCGTCGACGGCGGACGTGGCGTCGTCGAGGACGAGCAGGCGCGGGTCCGCGAGGATCGCGCGGGCGAGCGCGACGCGCTGCCGCTGGCCGCCGGAGAGGGTCAGCCCGTGCTCGCCGACCTTGGTGTCGTAGCCCTCGGGCAGCTCCGCGATGAACCGGTCGGCCTGCGCCGTGCGCGCCGCCGCCTCGATCTGCTCGTCGGTGGCGTCCGGCGCCCCGTAGGCGATGTTGGCGCGCACCGTGTCGGAGAAGAGGAACGAGTCCTCGGGCACGAGGCCGATCGCGGCGCGCAGCGAGGACTGGGTCAGTTCGCGCACGTCGTGGCCGCCGACCAGGACGGCGCCGTGCGAGACGTCGTAGAAGCGGGGCAGCAGCAGCGAGACCGTGGACTTGCCGGAGCCGGACGAGCCGACGACGGCGAGCGTCTCACCGGCCCGGATCTCGAAGGACAGCCCGTCGAGGACCGTCCGGTCGGCGCCCGCGTACCCGAAGGACACGTCGTCGAACTCGACGGTGGCCGGGGCGTCGGCGGGCAGCTCCTTGTGCCCGTCCTCGAGGGACGGCTCGGTGTCGATGAGCTCCAGGACGCGCTCGACGCCCGCGCGGGCCTGCTGGCCGACGGTGAGGACGACGGCGAGCATGCGGACCGGGCCGACGAGCTGCGCGAGGTAGGAGGAGAAGGCGACGAAGGTGCCGAGCGTGACCTGGCCGCGCACGGCCAGCCAGCCGCCGAGCGCCAGCATCGCGACCTGGCCCAGCGCGGGCACCGCCTGGAGCGCCGGGGTGAACTTCGCGTTCATCCGGATCGTGCGCAGCCGCCCGGCGAACAGCCGCCGCCCGACCTCGCGCAGCTTCCCGGTCTCCTGCTCCTCCTGCCCGAAGCCCTTGACGACGCGGACGCCGCTGACCGCGCCGTCGACGACCCCGGCGACCGCGGCGGCCTGCGCCTGCGCGTACCAGGTCGCGGGGTGCAACCGGGAGCGGCTGCGCTTGGCGATGAACCACAGCGCGGGGGCCACGGCCAGCGCGACCAGGGTCAGCGGCAGCGACAGCCAGGCCATGATCACGAGGGAGATCAGGAACAGCAGCAGGTTCCCGATCGTCATCGGCAGCATGAACAGCAGGCCCTGGATGAGCTGGAGGTCGCTGGTGGCGCGCCCGACGACCTGGCCCGTGGACAGCTCGTCCTGACGCCGTCCGTCGAGGCGCGTGATCGTCCCGTACATCTCGGTGCGCAGGTCGTGCTGGACGTCGAGCGCGAGCCGGCCGCCGTAGTAGCGGCGCACGAACGTGAGGACGTAGACGATCACGGCGGAGCCGATCAGCAGGCCCGCCCAGGTGCCCATCGAGCGGGTGTGGTCGCCGACCACGTCGTCGATGATCACCTTGGTGATCAGCGGGACCAGCGCCATGACGGCCATGCCGCCGAGCGAGGCCCCGAGGGCGAGCACGACGTCCTTGGGGTAGCGCCACGCGTACCCCGCGAGTCTCCTCGCCCAGCCCCGTTCCTGCGCCACTGCGCGCCGCCTCCGCTCGTCCTGGTCCACTCGTCCTGATCTGCCGAAGGGCCAACACGGCGGGCCGCCGATTTCATCCCGCCGCAACAATCGGCGCCGTCCACAGGCGGCACCCAGGTCCGGCACAGCCCTTACCCACCCGGGACGTGCACGGTGCTGGCGTGACCTCCTCAGCTACCGCACCCCCCACACCACGCACCGCGGCCCCCGCGCCCCGCTGGTCGCTGCCCGTGCTGC
The DNA here is from genome assembly GCF_009870065.1 of Streptomyces sp. SID5785. Taxonomy (GTDB): domain Bacteria; phylum Actinomycetota; class Actinomycetes; order Streptomycetales; family Streptomycetaceae; genus Streptomyces. The sequence continues at coordinate 9,093 of NZ_WWIA01000977.1, forward strand.
TCGCGATCCTGGCGCTCGCGGCCGGGCTGTACTCGTGGAACCTGTCCGCGTCCGGCCTGAACAGCTTCTACAGCGCTGCCGTCCTCAGCGGCACCGAGAGCTGGAAGGCGTGGTTCTTCGGATCGCTGGACGCCGGGAACTTCCTGACCGTGGACAAGCCGCCCTTCGTCCTGATGGTGATGGGCCTGTCCTGCCGGGTCCTCGGCTTCGGCACCTGGCAGATGATGCTGCCGCTGGTCGCGGCGGCCCTCGGCACGATCTGGATCCTGCACTCCAGCGTGAAGCGGGTCTGGGGCCACGGCGCGGCGGCGATCGCCGCGCTGGTCCTCGCGCTGACCCCGATCACCGTCGCGATCAACCGGGACAACAACCCCGACACCCTCCTCGTCCTGCTGATGGTCGCGGGCGCCGCCCTCGCGCTGCGCGCCGTGCACGGCGGCAGGCTGCTCCCCCTGATCGGCTCGGCGGTCTGCTTCGGCCTCGCCTTCAACACCAAGATGCTCCAGGGCTACATCGCGCTGCCCGCCGTGTTCGCCGTGTACCTGTACGCGGCGCCGCACGGCCTCGCCAAGCGGGTACGGAACCTGCTGGCCGCCGCCGTCGCCCTCGCCGTCTCCAGCTTCTGGTGGCCCGCGGCCGTCTCCCTCGTGCCCGCGTCCGAGCGCCCGTACATCGGCGGCTCGACGGACGGCACCGCCTGGGACCTGATCCTCGGCTACAACGGCCTGGGCCGGGTCTTCGGCGGCGACGGCAACATGGGCGGCGGGGGCACGGGCGCAGGCGGCGGCTTCTCCGGGACCGCCGGGATCGGCCGGATGTTCAACGACGTGCTCGGCGGCCAGATCTCCTGGCTGCTCCCCTTCTCCGCCATCGCCCTCGTCGGCGGGCTCGTCCTGCGCGGCCGCGCCCCGCGCACCGACCTCACCCGGGCCGCGCTCGTCCTCTGGGGCGGCTGGACCGTCCTGCACTACCTGACCTTCAGCATGGCCGAGGGCACCATGCACCCCTACTACACGACCGCCCTCGCCCCGGGCATCGCGGCGCTGAGCGGGGGCGGCGGCGTGATGCTGCTGCGCGCCTTCCGCACCGACCGGCGCTGGGCGTGGGTGCTGCCCGTCGCCCTCGGCGTCACCGGGCTCTGGGCGATCGTCCTGCTGCGCCGCGCGTCCGGCTGGAACAGCTGGCTGTGGCCGGCGATCGCCCTCGTGATGGCGGCGGCCGTCGCGGGCCTGCTCGTCTTCCGCACGGCCTCCGGGCACCGGCTGCGACTGCTGACCGCGTCGGTGGCGGCGGCCGTGGTGGCCTCGGTCGCGGGTCCGGCGGCGTACGCGTGGTCGGTCCCGTCGGGCTCGGGCGGCGGCATGATGGGCGGCACGAACCCGACGGCGGGGCCCACGACGGGCGGCGGCATGG
>NZ_WWIA01000978.1 GCF_009870065.1 Streptomyces sp. SID5785
TAGCTGGTCTCCACCGCGTGGGCCTCGGCGTCCACGTTCCGCGGCAGCGACAAGCGCGGCGGTGCCAACGGCGCCCGCATCAGCCTGGAGCCGCAGCGCAACTGGGAGGTCAACAACCCGGACGAGCTGGCCCAGGTCCTCAGCAAGCTGGAGTCCGTCCGCTCGGCGTTCAACGCCAAGGGCGGCAAGCAGGTCTCGCTGGCCGACCTCATCGTGCTCGCCGGTGGCGCGGGTGTGGAGAAGGCGGCCCAGGACGCCGGCGTCCGCGTCGAGGTCCCCTTCACCCCGGGCCGGGTGGACGCGACGCAGGAGCAGACGGACGTCGACTCCTTCGCCGCGCTCGAGCCCACGGCCGACGGCTTCCGCAACTACGCGGGCAAGGGCAACCGCCTGCCGGCCGAGTTCCTGCTGCTCGACAAGGGCAACCTGCTGAACCTGAGCGCCCCCGAGCTGACCGTCCTCGTCGGCGGTCTGCGGGTCCTGGGTGCCAACCACGGTCAGTCGAAGCACGGCGTGTTCACGGACCGCCCGGGCACCCTGACGAACGACTTCTTCGTCAACGTGCTGGACCTCGACACGCAGTGGAAGTCCACCTCCGAGGCGCAGGACGAGTTCGAGGGCCGCGACGCCTCGGGTCAGGTCAAGTGGACCGGCACCCGCGCCGACCTGGTCTTCGGGTCCAACGCGGAGCTGCGCGCCGTCGCCGAGGTCTACGCGAGTGACGACGCCCGGGCGAAGTTCGCCGAGGACTTCGTCGCCGCCTGGGCGAAGGTCATGGACCTGGACCGCTTCGACGTCTGACGGTCCGCAGGAGCCGCCCCTCGCGGGGCGGACGACCGCTTCGGCAGGCGCCCGGTGAAGGCCGCGATCATGGCCCTTCGCGGCTGAACGCCCGGGCGCCCGCCGGGAGACGGGAGGGCCGGTTCCCTCGGGGAGCCGGCCCTCTTTGTCGTGCCCGGCCCTCTTCGTCGTGCCCGGGCGCCGGGCGGGACCTGTGTGCGGCGGCTCAGACGGCGCCCAGCTGCCGGGCCGGGGCCCAGCAGCCGATGATGTCGCGCACGGAGACGACACCGACCGGCTCGCGCCCGTCGAGGACGATCAGATGCCGGAAGCCGCCGTGCGCCATCGCCGCGGCGGCCTCCTCCAGGGTCCACGCCGGGGCGGCGAAGACGACGTCGGTGGTGGTGTGGGCGGCGGCGGTCTCGTGGTCGGGGTTCTGGCCGAGGCCGAGGGAGTTGAGGACGTCGCGCTCGGTCAGGATGCCGATGCCGCAGCCGTCGGGGTCGAGGACCACGGCGGCGCCGACGTGACGTGCGGCCATCAGGCGGGCCGCCTGGCGCAGGGTGTGGGTGGGACCGATGGTGAGGACCATCGTGCTCATGGCGTCACGGACGAGCATGGATGGAGCCACCTTCCTGTGGGAGGTACCTGTGCCGCGTCCCGTGCGGCCCGGAGGCGGCAACGAGAAGCGATTCACAAGTTCACAAGTAGGGGGACTCTCAATGTCGCAGGCAAAGGGGACGTCAACAAGGGGGCGCGGGGGGCGACTTCCGGCGCACGGCCGGGAGTCCGGCCGCCCCGTGCGAGGCGGCGCGGACCGCGGATCGGTGCGGCCGACGGGTCAGCGCAGGTAGCTGAGCATCTCGTCGTGGAGCAGCCCGTTCGACGCCGCCGCGTTGCCGCTGTGCGGGCCGGGACGGCCGTCGAGGCCGGTGAACGAGCCGCCCGCCTCGGCCACCACGATCGCCGGCGCGGCCATGTCCCACAGGGAGAGCTCCGGCTCGGCGGCCAGGTCGACCGAGCCCTCGGCGACCATCATGTACGGCCAGAAGTCGCCGTAGCCGCGCGTGCGCCACACCGTGCGGGTCAGGTCGAGGAAGCCGTTCAGCCGGCCCTGCTCCTCCCACCCGGACAGCGAGGAGTACGCGAACGAGGCGTCGGCCATGCGGTTCACCTTCGACACGTGCAGCCGGCTCGCCGAGGTCAGGCTGCGGCCCGTGTACGCGCCCGCGCCCTTCGCCGCCCACCAGCGGCGGCCCAGCGCCGGGGCCGACACCACGCCGACGACCGGCTGGTACCCGCCCTCGCCCGCCTCCATGAGGGAGATCAGGGTCGCCCACACCGGCACGCCGCGCACGTAGTTCTTCGTGCCGTCGATCGGGTCGATCACCCAGCGGCGCGGGCCCGTGCCCTCGATGCCGTACTCCTCGCCGAGCACCGCGTCACGCGGTCTGGCCCGCTGCAGGTTGCCCCGGATCAGCTCCTCGGCCGCCTTGTCGGCCTCGCTCACCGGCGTCATGTCCGGCTTGGTCTCCACCTTCAGGTCGAGAGCCTTGAACCGGTCCATCGTCGCGGCATCGGCGACGTCGGCGAGGACGTGGGCGAGACGCAGATCATCGAGGTAGTCGGGCATGGGTGCACAGTATCGATCGTGGTGCGTCCGGGGCCACAGCGCCCCTGCGCCCGGCCCGGGCGGCGCCCGCCCGCCCGCACACCCGGTCCCGGGCACGGACGTGCGGGCCGTGCGGGGCCTTGACAGAGCGGACAAGCGCGTCAACTCTGGCGAAACGAACCGAACGGACCCGGCGGCCCGGGGAGGCGACCATGCCCGCAGCGCGGGAGTCCCTGCTGGACGCGGCCTGCGCGGCGCTCGGGCGCCGCGCCTGGTCGGCGGTGCGGATGGTCGACGTGGCGGCCGCCGCCTCGGTGTCCCGGCAGACCCTCTACAACGAGTTCGGCAGCAAGGACGGGCTGGCCCGGGCCCTGGTGCGGCGGGAGACCGACCTGTACCTCGCGGGGGCCGACCGGGCGCTGCGCGAGGGCGGACTCGAGGCGCTCGCCGACTGGACGACGGCGACCGCCCGGTGCAACCCCGTGGTGCGGGCGGCCCTCACCGGCTGCTGGAGCGAGCGGCTGCCCTCGCCGACACTGTCCGCGGTGTCGTCGCCCTCCACCGTGCCGGCGCAGCGTCGTGCGAACGGCCCGCTGCCCTCCCCCGCCGACTTCGTCTGCGCCGTACGGGACCGGGCCTCGGCCGCGCTGGGCGCACCCGGCCTGGACCGCGCGCAGGAGCAGAGGCTCGCCCGTGACTGCGAGCTGGTGGTGCGCCTCGCCCTGTCGTGCGTGGTGGCGCCGCCGGAGGAGGGAGGCGTCGGGCGGCTGGTGCGCGACGCGGTCGGACCGCGCGCCGGGTGAGCCCGTGCGCCGCTCCCGGGCACGGGACGCGCTACTTGAGCCAGCCGATCTTCGTGTAGTCGCGGCTGGCCAGGCCCTCGGCGCCGTAGTTCGCGAGGCCCGAGCGGACGGCGACGATCTGCGGACGCTGGTAGAGCTCGATGGAGTGGCCGAGCCTCCACAGTTCCTTGTCGGCCTCGTTGTAGAGCTTGTTCGCCTCGGTCGGGTCGGGGGTCTGCAGGGCCTTCTTCAGCAGTGCGTCGATCTTCGGAGAGCCGACGGAGCCGTAGTTCTGGAAGAGGTTCTTGCCCTGCGGCTGCACGAAGGTCGGGGTGACGACGCTCTTGAAGACGGCATCGACGTTGCGGAAGCTCGTGAGGTCGAAGTTGCCGGTGTTCACGAACTTCGGGAAGAAGTCGTTGGCCGGGACCTTCTTGATCGCGACCTTGACGCCCACGGTCGCCAGTTGCTGCTGCACCAGTTCGGCCTGGTCGAGGGCGGACGACGCGCTGCCGGCGCTCAGCGTGTAGTCCAGCGTGAGCTCCCGGCCGCCCTTGGTGCGTGGTCCGCCCTCACCGGACGACGTCCAGCCGGCCGCGTCGAGGAGCTTCCCGGCGCGCTCGGGGTCGAACCTCCCGTACGCGCCCGAGTTGTCCTGGTAGCCCACCTGGTTCGGCATGAAGAGGTGGTTGTCGAGCGGCTTCAGCTCGAAGGAGAGGTCCTTGCTGAAGGCGGCGTTGATGCCCTTGCGGTCGATCGCGTTGCCGATCGCCTGACGTACGCGGACGTCCTTGAGCGGGCCGCGCGCGCCGTTGAGCGCGATGTGCACCTCGTCCCAGCGGGCGCCGCGCCGGATGTCGGTGCCGGGCGCTTTCGCGAGGCGCTTGTAGTCCTCGGGCAGCAGGGCGGTGGCCTGGTCGACCTCCTTGTTGAGATACGCCTCGGTGCTCGCGGTGAAGTCGATGATGCGGTACACGACCGAGTCCAACTTGGGCTTCGGGCCCCACCAGTCCGGGTCCGGCACGACGGTGATCGTCTGGGCCGTCCTGTCGATCTGCTTGATCTTGAAGGCGTTGGCGGTGACCGGGAACTTCTGCACCCAGCCCTTGTTGAACTTGTCCGGGGTGTCGATGTACGCCGCCGGGTACAGCGCGTCGAACAGGCTCTTCCACTCCGCGTACGGCTTGGCGAAGGTGATCGTGACGCCGTGTGCGTCCTTGCCCTGTTCCACCTTGGATATCTGTTCGTAGCCGTCGGTGACGGCCGCCTCGTAGCGCTTGTCCGTGTTGTTCAGGGCCTTCCACTGAGCGGCGAAGTCCTTCCAGCTCAGCGGCTTTCCGTCGGACCACTCGGCCTTCGGGTTCAGTTCGTACTCGACGACCTGCGGGTCTGTGGAGACGACCTTCGCCGAGGTCAGGAAGTTCGGGTTGACGTGCTGCGCGCCCTTGGCGTCGTTGTCGAACAGGTCGGGCAGCAGGGCGCCGTCGACCTCGGTGGCGTCGCCGTTGAAGCCGTCCGGCGTGTTCCAGTTGAAGTTCGCGGGCCACGTCGACAGGCCCATCTTCAGCGTGCCGCCCTGCTTCAGGTCGCTGACCGGGTGCGGGTTGACGTCCTGCCCGTCCACCGCCGGTGCCGCCTGCTTCTTCACCGGCTTGCCGTCGTCGGAGGAACCGCAGCCCGCGAGCACCAGCCCGGCCGACAGAGCGGTTGCGAGGGCGGTGACGGTGGATCTGCGCATGGGTCTTCCTTCGGGTCGGGCGGGGCCAGGGGGTGCGGCCGCAGTCGGCGAGAACGTAATCCCGTCGGCGACGCCCGTGGAAGGGCTCCCGGAAGATGACATGTGCTCTTCATGATGCGGCAACAAGGCGCGATCATGATTGCTGCGACAAGCCGGTGACCTGCACAGACGGAGGCGGAACAGGTGTGGGGCTATCTGGGCAGACGCGTCGGCTACTACGTCGTCCTGCTCGCCGTCGCCATCGCCCTCTCGTACCTGATCGCCTCGCTCGCCCTGGACCCGCGCGCCTTCTACGAGGGCCGCAGGCCCCCGCTGTCGCCGGCCGCGATCGACCACCACCTGAGCGCGATCGGCGTCGACGACCACCGGCCCCTGCCCGCCCGCTTCGTCACCTGGGCCGGGCACGCCCTGCGCGGCGACCTAGGTGAGACCATCGACGGCTCGTCCGTCAGCGAGGAGTTCGGGCGGCGGATCGGCGTGAGCCTCCGCCTGCTCCTGCTCGGCACGATCGCCGGCACGGCACTCGGCGTCCTCGCCGGGGCCTGGACGGCGGTGCGTCAGTACCGGCTCTCCGACCGGGCGTTGACGATCGCGTCCTTCGCGCTGCTCTCGACTCCCGTCTTCCTGCTGGCCGTTCTGCTGAAGATCGGCGCGATCTGGTTCAACCAGCGGACCGGCACCGACGTCATCCAGTTCACCGGCGAGAAGAGCCCCGGCGTCGACTCCGGCTTCTGGCCGGTGCTCAAGGACCGCTCCGTGCACCTGCTCCTGCCGACGGTGTCGATCGCCCTCGGCGCCATCGCGAGCTACAGCCGCTACCAGCGCTCCGCGATGCTCGACGTCCTGGGCGCCGACTACCTCCGCACGGCGCGCGCCAAGGGCCTCAGGCACCGCACGGCCCTGGTCAGGCACGGACTGCGCACCGCTCTCATCCCGATGTCCACGTTCTTCTCCTACGGCTTCCTCGCCCTGTTCACCGGGGCCACCTTCACCGAGACGATCTTCGGCTGGCACGGGATGGGCGAGTGGTTCGTGTCCTCCATCGGCAAGAACGACGTCAACTCCGTCGTCGCCGTCAACGTCTTCGCCGCGGTGGTCGTGCTCCTGTCCGGCTTCCTCGCCGACGTGCTGCACGCCGCCCTCGACCCGCGCGTCCGACGCGCCTGAGTGACCTACGCCATGACAGCGAACCTTGTCGAGACGGCACCACCGCTCTCCCGGCCCCGCGGCCGCGGCTCCGTCGTCGCGCGCCGTTTCCTGCGCAACAGGAGCGCCCTCGTCGGAGCCACCGTCCTCCTCCTGCTCGTCGCCCTCGCCGTGTTCGGCCCCCACCTCACCTCATGGACGTACGAGAAGGTCGACTACGCGGCGCTGCGCGAGGCACCCTCCGCCGACCACTGGTGGGGCACCAACCGCATCGGCCAGGACGTGTTCGCGCAGACCGTGCGCGGCCTGCAGAAGTCCCTGGTCATCGGCGTTCTGGTGGCTCTGTTCGCGACAGGGCTCGCGGCACTCGTCGGCGCGTGCGCCGGATACTTCGGAGGCTGGGCCGACCGGGCGCTCATGTTCGTCGTCGACCTGCTGCTCGTCTTCCCGTCGTTCCTCGTCATCGCGATCGTCTCGCCGCGCCTGCGGGGCCTCGGCTGGTTCGCGTTCGTCGGACTGCTCGCCGTGTTCGGCTGGATGATCACGGCGCGGGTCGTGCGGTCGATGACGGTGTCGCTCAAGGAGCGCGAATTCATCCGTGCCGCGCGGTACATGGGCGTCGGGCCCTTCACCGTGATCCGCCGGCACGTGCTGCCGAACATCGCCTCGTTCCTCATCATCGACGCGACCGTCGCGGTGGGCGGCGCGGTCATGAGCGAGACCGCGCTGTCGTACTTCGGATTCGGTGTGCAGGCCCCGGACGTCTCGCTCGGCACGCTGATCGCGTCGACGACCGGCGCGGCGATCACGTACCCCTGGATGTTCTTCTTCCCCGCCGGTCTGCTGATCGTCTTCGTCCTCGCGGTGAATCTGGTGGGCGACGGGCTGCGTGACGCGCTCGATCCGTCCGCCTCGGGAAAGGGTGCGCACCGTGCTGCTTGAAGTGACCGGCCTGCACGTCGAGTTCGACGGCAGGGCCGCCGTGCGCGGCGTCGACCTCCGTCTCGAACGCGGCCAGGTGCTCGGGCTGGTGGGGGAGTCCGGCTCCGGCAAGTCCGCGACCGCGCTCGCCCTCCTCGGCCTCCTGCCCGGGAACGCGACCGTACGCGGATCGGTGCGCCTCGACGGGCAGGAGCTGGTCGGCGCGTCGGACCGGGAGCTGTCGCGGGTGCGCGGCGCACGGATCGGCATGGTCTTCCAGGACCCGCTGTCCGCGTTCACGCCCGTGTACCGGATCGGGGACCAGATCGCCGAAGCCGTCCGCGCGCACCGCGACGTGTCGCGCGAGGCCGCCCGGGCGCGGGCCGTCGAACTCCTCGGCCTCGTCGGCATCCCGCGCGCCCACGAGCGCGCGGACGCCTACCCGCACGAGTTCTCGGGCGGGATGCGCCAGCGGGCGATGATCGCCATGGCCATCGCGAACGACCCGGACGTCATCGTCGCCGACGAGCCGACGACCGCCCTCGACGTGACCATCCAGGCCCAGGTCCTCGACGTGCTGCGCACCGCCCAGCGCGAGACGGGCGCCGCCGTCGTGCTGGTCAGCCACGACCTCGGCGTCGTCGCGGGCACGGCCGACCGGGTGGCCGTGATGTACGGCGGCCGGGTCGTGGAGAGCGGCCCCGTGGACACGGTGTTCCGGGCGCCGCGGATGCCGTACACGCTGGGCCTGCTCGGCGCGGTCCCGCGGATCGACGGGGCGGCCGACGTCCTGGTGCCCGTGCCCGGGGTCGCACCGGGGGCCGGGGAGCCGGCGCCGGGCTGCGCCTTCGCGCCGCGCTGCCCCCTGGCCGACGACCGGTGCACGGTGAGCACGCCGGAGCTCGTCGCCGTGGGCGCGGGGCACACCGCGGCGTGCCTGCGCTCGGCGGAGGCGGCGGGGCGCACGCCGCGCGAGGTGTTCCCCGTGCCGCCGATCCCGCGACGCAGCCCACCGCGGGCGGGCGCGGAACCGGTGCTGAAGGTCCGCGGCCTCGGCAGGACCTTCCCCGTCCACAGGGGCACAGCCTTCAAGCGGCGCGTGGGCAGTGTGTACGCCGTCGACGGCGTCGACCTCGACATCGCGCGCGGCGAGACGCTCGCCCTGGTCGGCGAGTCCGGCTCCGGCAAGTCCAC
>NZ_WWIA01000979.1 GCF_009870065.1 Streptomyces sp. SID5785
TCGCCAGCATCCGCTGAACACGGCGACGGCCGCCTCGTACGTGCTGCTGCCGCTGGCCCGGGTGATGGGCCCGATCCCGCCGCTGCTGATCCTCATCGGCAACGCGCTCACGCCCGGCAAGGGCTTCCGACGGGGCCCGTTCGCCTCGGAGGCCGAGCTGCGGGCGATGGTGGACCTCGCGGAGAAGGAGTCCCTGATCGAGGACGAGGAGCGCCGCATGGTGCACTCGGTCTTCGAGCTGGGGGACACGCTGGTGCGCGAGGTGATGGTGCCGCGCACCGATCTCGTGGTGATCGAGCGGTACAAGACGATCCGGCAGGCGCTCACGCTGGCGCTGCGCTCCGGTTTCTCGCGCATCCCCGTGGTCGGGGAGAGCGAGGACGACGTGGTCGGGATCGTGTACCTGAAGGATCTGGTGCGCAAGACGCACATCAGCCGGGACGCGGAGGCCGAGCTGGTCTCCACGGCGATGCGCCCGGCGGCGTTCGTCCCCGACACGAAGAACGCGGGCGACCTGCTCCGGGAGATGCAGCAGCTGCGCAACCACGTGGCGGTGGTCATCGACGAGTACGGCGGCACCGCGGGCATCGTCACGATCGAGGACATCCTCGAGGAGATCGTCGGGGAGATCACGGACGAGTACGACCGTGAGCTGCCGCCGGTCGAAGAGCTGGGCGGCGACCGGTTCCGGGTGACCGCGCGTCTGGACATCGGCGATCTCGGGGAGCTGTACGGGATCGAGGAGTTCGACGACGAGGACGTCGAGACGGTCGGCGGGCTGCTCGCCAAGGCGCTCGGCCGGGTGCCGATCGCCGGTGCGTCCTCGCTGGTCGAGCTGCCGGACGGGCGGTCGCTGCGGCTCACCGCGGAGGCCCCGGGCGGCCGGCGCAACAGGATCGTGACGGTGCTGTCGGAGCCCGTGGAGGCCGTGGAGGGGGAGCCGGAGTGAGCCCGGAGCAGCTGCGCGCGTTCTGCCTGTCGTTCAATGCGGCGGTGGAGGAGTTTCCGTTCGGGCCTCAGGCCTCGGTCTTCAAGGTGCTGGGCAAGATGTTCGCGCTCAGCCACCTGGACGGGGACCCGCTGACGGTCAACCTGAAGTGCGATCCGGACGACGCGGTGCGGCTGCGCGGGGAGTACGAGGGCCTGGTCGTGCCCGGCTGGCACATGAACAAGCGGCACTGGAACACGGTGAGCGCGGGCGAGCTGCCGGACCGGGTGGTGCGCGAGCTCGTCGAGGACTCCTACGACCTGGTGGTCGCGGGGCTGCCGCGCGCCGAGCGGCTGAGGCTGGACCGGGGCTGACGCGGCCGGGCGCGGGGGCGCCCTGGCGCGTCCCGGCGCAGGGGCGCTCCTTATGCTCACCCCATGACCGATAGCACCGGCAGCACCGGTACCGACAGCACCGGCAGTACCGACCTCACGCCCGAGGACCGCAAGATCGTCACGCTGGCCCGCTCGGCCCGGGCCCGCAACGGGGTGCCCGAGGGGGCGGCCGTGCGGGACGAGACGGGGCGTACGTACGTGGCGGGGACCGTCGCGCTGGACTCGCTGCGGCTCAGCGCGCTGCAGACGGCGGTCGCGATGGCCGTCGCGTCCGGGGCGCGGTCCCTGGAGGCGGCCGCGGTCGTGACCGAGGCGGAGCAGGCCTCGGACGCGGACCGGGCGGCCGTGGCGGACCTGGGCGGGCCGCAGACGCCGGTGCTCGTGGCCGGGACCGACGGGGTCGTGCGGTCGGCGGTCGCCGCGGGGGAGTGAGTCCGCGGGCGCGGCCGTGACCGGGGTCACTCCGGGCGTCCGCAGAGGGTGTCCCCGCATGGCGCAGGTCACATATAAGGCCTGATCAGGGGGGTGAGTGAGGACGCTCACGTCGGCCGGGGGCGGGGCCGGAAGGCCCCCGGAACGATTCGGACATTCCTGTGTGTTTAAGGCGCGGTAGGGACTTTGGTCCCGGTACTTATGGGGACCGAAGAAAGGACCAAAGTCCCGTTCGGTGGGCCTTGGGACCCAAAAATCGGACCGCGCCGCGGGCCATGGTGGAGCAGTCGCCCGGCGCCGTGAGGTTCCGGAGAGCGCCCCGGTCACGGGAAGCGCCCGCGGCCCCCACGTCCCCGAACAAAGGTTTCTTACGTGTTCAGCTTCGCCCGTACCGCCACCGCCGCCCGCACCCACCGCGCCCGCCGCTTCGCCGCCGGAGCCGTGCTCGCCGGCGCCGTCGGCACCGCCGTCTTCGCCGGCACCGGCAGCGCCTCCGCGGCCACCGCCTCCGGGTGGGACGCCGTCGCGCAGTGCGAGTCGACCGGTAACTGGTCGGCGAACACCGGCAACGGCTTCTCCGGCGGCCTGCAGTTCACGCAGTCCACCTGGGCCGCTTACGGCGGCACCGCGTACGCCCCGGCCGCTCACCAGGCCAGCAAGGGCGAGCAGATCGCCGTCGCCAACAAGGTGCTCGCCTCCCAGGGCAAGGGTGCCTGGCCCGTCTGCGGCGCCAAGCTCTGACCTGCGGTTTCCGCACGCGCTGACACACGCGGGCACTGAGGTGCCGCGTGTGGCCCACGCGTCAGACCGCGTCGGGGCCGCGCTCGCCCGTCCGCACCCGCACCACCGTGTCGACGGGCACGGCCCACACCTTGCCGTCACCGATCTTGCCGGTGCGCGCCGCCCGCACGACGGCCTCCATCACGGGCTCGGCGTCGTCGTCCGCGACGACGACCTCGATGCGCACCTTCGGCACCAGATCCACCCGGTACTCGGCGCCCCGGTACACCTCCGTGTGACCGCGCTGGCGCCCGTACCCGCTGGCCTCGGTCACCGTGAGCCCGTCCACACCGAGCTCCTGCAGAGCCGTCTTCACCTCGTCGAGGCGGTGCGGCTTCACGACCGCGGTGATCAGCTTCATGACTGGACCCTTCCGGCGACAGATGCGGCGCTCTGCGGGGCACCGTGCCCCAGGACGCCGTGATCGTACGCAGTCTCGGCGTGCACCGTCTGGTCCAGTCCCGTCCTCTCCTCCTCGGCCGCCGCCCGGAAGCCCATGGCCCGGTCGACGGCCTTCCCGATCCCGTACGTCACGGCGAACGTGTACGCGGCGACCACGAGGACCGCGAGCAGCTGCCGGCCCAGCTGGCCGAACCCGCCGCCGTACAGCAGTCCCTCCCGGTCCGCGGACCCGGTCATCGCCGTCGTGGCGAACAGGCCGATCAGCACCGTGCCGATCACACCGCCGACGAAGTGCACGCCCACGACGTCCAGCGAGTCGTCGTAGTGGAAGCGCAGCTTCCAGGCGACCGCGTACGAGCACACCACCCCGGCCACGAGCCCGACCGCGGCCGCGCCCGGCACCCCCACGACCCCGCACGCCGGGGTGATCGCGACGAGTCCCGCCACCGCGCCGGACGCGGCGCCGAACGTCGTCGGGTGCCCGTCCCGCCGCTGCTCCACGAACAGCCAGCCGAGCAGTCCCGTGCAGCCGGCGATCAGCGTGTTGAACAGGGACGCCGCGGCCAGCCCGTTCGCCCCCAGGGCCGAGCCGCCGTTGAAGCCGAGCCAGCCGAACCACAGCAGACCCGCGCCCATGACCACCATCGGCAGGTTGTGCGGGCGCATCGCGTCCTTCTTGAACCCGAGCCGCGGGCCGAGCACCAGGCACAGCGCGAGCCCCGACGCGCCCGAGGCGATCTCCACGACGAGCCCGCCCGCGAAGTCGAGCGCGCCCAGGTGCTGCGTGATCCAGCCGCCAGGACCCCACACCCAGTGCGCGACGGGAACGTATACGAGCAGCGCCCACACCGGTACGAACACCAGCCACGCCCCGAACTTCGTGCGGTCCGCGACGGCGCCGCTGATCAGCGCGGTCGTCAGGATCGCGAAGGTCAGCTGGAACGTCGTGAACAGGAAGGTCGGCACCGTGCCGGTGACCGAGCCCGGTCCCACGCCCGCCATGCCGACGTGGGCGAGATCACCGATCAGGCCCGCGAACGCGTCGTCGCCGAAGGCCAGCGAGTACCCCGCCACCAGCCACACCACCGTCACCAGCGCGATGGACACGAAGCTCATCATCAGCATGTTGAGGACGCTCTTCGTGCGGACCATGCCGCCGTAGAAGAGGGCCAGGCCCGGCGTCATCAGCAGGACGAGCGCCGTGGCGGCGAGCAGCCAGGCGGTGTCCCCGGTGTCGAGGGCGGCGGCCTGCGGCGCGGCGAGGGGCAGGGTCGTGGGAGGCATGCGGGCCAGCGTCACGGGCCCGCGTTTCCGATACCGCACCCCGGCGTTTCCGCCGTGTTTCGTGTTGCCGCGGCGTTACCGGGGCCTCACCGTGCTGCGGGGCATCCCGCATCAGGGACAATGGGCGCCATGAGCGTTCACACCCCCGCTGCCGGACCTGCCCACCGCGCCGGCTTCGCCTGCTTCGTCGGCCGCCCCAACGCGGGCAAGTCCACCCTCACGAACGCTCTGGTCGGCAAGAAGGTGGCGATCACCGCAGACCAGCCGCAGACCACGCGGCACACTGTGCGCGGCATCGTCCACCGGGACGACGCACAGCTGATCCTGGTCGACACCCCGGGCCTGCACAAGCCGCGCACCCTGCTCGGCGAGCGGCTCAACGACGTGGTGCGCACCACCTGGGCCGAGGTCGACGTCATCGGCTTCTGCCTGCCGGCCAACGAGAAGCTCGGCCCCGGCGACCGGTTCATCGCCAAGGAACTCGCGTCGATCAGGAAGACGCCGAAGATCGCGATCGTCACCAAGACCGACCTCGTCGACAGCAAGCAGCTCGCCGAGCAGCTCATCGCCATCGACCAGCTCGGCAAGGAGCTCGGCTTCGAGTGGGCCGAGATCATCCCGGTCTCCGCCGTCGGCGACAAGCAGGTCGACCTGCTCGCCGATCTCATCGTGCCGCTGCTGCCCGAGGGCCCCGCGCTCTACCCGGAGGGCGACCTCACCGACGAGCCCGAGCAGGTCATGGTCGCGGAACTGATCCGCGAGGCCGCGCTCGAGGGCGTCCGTGACGAGCTGCCGCACTCCATCGCCGTCGTCGTCGAGGAGATGCTGCCGCGCGAGGGCCGCCCCGCCGACAAGCCGCTCCTCGACATCCACGCCTTCGTCTACATCGAGCGCCCCAGCCAGAAGGGCATCATCATCGGCCCCAAGGGCAAGCGCCTGAAGGACGTCGGCATCAAGTCCCGCAAGCAGATCGAGGCGCTGCTCGGCACGCCGGTCTTCCTCGACCTGCACGTCAAGGTCGCCAAGGACTGGCAGCGCGACCCGCGCCAGCTGCGCAAGCTCGGCTTCTAGGCCTGCCCCGGCTCCGGGCTCGGCTCGGGGCAGACGCAGGGCCGGTGTCGGGAGTCAGGGCCGGGCCGGGTCGTGAGTCAGGGCCGGTACGCGCCGGGTTCCGGGGTCAGATCCTGCAGCCCTATCACCCGCAGCAGCTCGAGCCGCTCGTACGTCTCCGTGCCCGGCCGCGCCGAGTGCACGATGAGCTGCTGGTCGTGGCCGTCGCCGAGCAGGACCTCGCAGTCCAGGTCGAGCACGCCCACGACCGGATGCACGAAGCGCTTCGGGGACGGACGGTCCACGACGACCTCGTGCGTGGCCCACAGCTCCTCGAACTCCCGTGAAGCGGAACGCAGTTCGGCCACGAGTGCGGCAGGACCCGGGTCGTCCGGGCGGGCCGCGGCGACCGCGCGCAGGCTCGCCACGTGGGCGCGGGCGTGGGCGGCGCGGTGCTCCGGCGGGGCGATGAGCCGGGCCGTCGGATCGGTGAACCAGCGGCGGATCAGGTTCTGGCCCTGGTAGTCGCCGGTCAGCGCGACCGCCATCGCGTTCTGCGCGAGCACCTCGCCCCAGTCGCTGAACACCGACGCGGGCAGGTCGTGCAGCCGGTCCAGGATCATCAGCAGCCCCGGGCGGACGTGCCCGGAGGAGGCACCGGCCCGCGGCGGCTCCTCGCCCGCCAGATGGAACAGGTGGTCCCGCTCCACGTCCGTCAGGCGCAGCGCGCGGGCCAGCGCGGTCAGCATCTGCCGCGAGGGGTGCGAGCCGCGGCGCTGCTCGAGCCGCGTGTAGTAGTCCGTGGACATCCCGGCCAGCTGGGCCACCTCCTCGCGGCGCAGGCCGGGCGTGCGCCGCCGGGGGCCCGCGGACAGGCCCACGTCGGAGGGGTTCAGCCGGCTGCGCGAGCGGCGCAGGAAGTCGGCGAGTTCGACTCGGTTCACGGTTCCAGGATCGCGCGGACGGCGCCCCGTATCCAGGGAGTGCCGCTCCCTGGATCCACGCGTCTCTCCCGCCCGGGCCGCGACCGGCGCAGGCTCGTTCCATGGCTACGACGAACGAGGAGGCGGCCATGCTGACAGTGGTGACGGGCGTGACGGGACAGGTCGGGAAGCGGTTCGTGCCGCGGCTGATCCAGGGTGCGCCGCAGGGGGACCGGGTCAGGGTGCTCGTACGCGACGAGGCGCGCGGGGAGCCGTTCGCGGCGCTCGGGGCCGAGGTCGTCGTCGGGGACCTGCGCGACACGGAGGTCCTGGGCAAGGCGACGGCCGGGGCGGACGCGGTGGTGAACATCGCGGCGGCGTTCCGCGGGGTGCCGGACGAGGAGGCCGTCGCCGTCAACCGGGACGCGGCGATCGAACTCGGGCGGGCCGCGGTGGCCTCCGGCGTGCGCAGGTTCGTCCAGGTCAGCACCGGGCTCGTGTACGGGAAGGGGCGGGGCCGGGCGCTCGTGGAGACCGACGGGTCGGTGCCGGGCGAGCACATGTGGGGGGCGTACCCCGAGTCGAAGTGGCAGGCCGAGGAGGCGCTGCGCGGCATGGACGGACTGACGGACCTGCGGATCGCGCGGCTGCCGTTCGTTTACGGGGAGGGCGACCCGCACCTCACCGCCGTCATGCAGTGGGCTCCGCGGTGGGCCGCGATGCAGCGGCTGCACATGGGGCACCACGTGGATGTCGCGCAGGGGCTGCGGCGGGTGCTGTACACGCCCGGGGCGAGCGGGGCCTACAACATCGCGGACGATGCGCCCGTGACGACGGTGGAGCTGTTCCAGCTGAACGGGATGGAGGTGCCGGCCGAGATCTACGACCGCGAGGCGCCGGACCCCTGGCACGCGGTGATGTCGACGGCGCGGATCCGCCACGAGCTGGGCTACCGCCCGATGTACCCGTCGGTCTGGACGGCGCAGGACGCGGGGGCGCTCTGAGGGCGGCCGGTAGCGGGCCCGGGGCGACGACGGCGTCGCGGGCCGCGCGTCGGCCGAGCCCGGTTCCCACCGTCCCGCCC
>NZ_WWIA01000980.1 GCF_009870065.1 Streptomyces sp. SID5785
CCGGGCCCGGGCCAGCCCTACGGCGGGCAGCCGCAGCAGGCGGCCGCTCCGGCGCCGCAGGCCGCGGCGCAGCCCGCGCAGGGCGGCCAGCCGGCCGGGGACTTCTCCCCGTTCTGGTTCGCCGTGCCGGTGCCGCGTCCGCTCTACGGTGAGGACGGCGCGCCGTCGCCGATCGCCGAACTGGCGCCGGGCACCTGGTACCTGGCCGTCGAGCAGCGCGGTCCGGGCCTGATCGCCCAGACCCAGGACGGCCGCCGCGGCGTTCTCCAGGACACGTCCGGGATCCAGCGCGGCTGATCCGGACCCCGTTCGCCGAAAGGCCCCCCGCCCGCACTTCCGGGTGGGGGGCCTTTCGCGTACAGTCGCCCGGCAGCACGGTACCTGACGATCTGTCAGATACCGTTCGGGCACCGGAGGGAGCGGGAAGATGCGGCTCGGACTCGCACTCGGCTACTGGGGCCGCGGCCCGAACCCCGACCACGTACGGCTCGCACAGGACGCCGAAGCGCTCGGCTACGACTCCGTGTGGACCGCCGAGTCCTGGGGCAGCGACGCGTTCACCCCGCTCACCTGGATCGCCGCGCACACCTCGCGCATCCGGCTCGGCACGGCCATCGCGCAGATGGCCGCCCGCCCGCCGACGACGACCGCGATGCACGCCCTGACCCTGGACCACCTCTCCGGCGGCCGGATGATGCTCGGGCTCGGCCTGTCCGGGCCGCAGGTGGTGGAGGGCTGGTACGGCCGCCCGTTCCCCCGCTCGCCGCTCACCGCGACCCGGGAGTACGTGGACGCCGTCCGGCAGGTGCTGCGCCGCGAAGCGCCCGTCGAGGTCGACGGGCGCTTCCACCAGCACCCCTACCGCGGCGCGGACGGCACCGGGCTCGGCAAGCCGCTCAAGCCGATCACGCACCCGCTCCGCGCCGACCTGCCCGTGCTGCTCGGGGCCGAGGGGCCCAAGAACGTCGCGCAGACGACCCGGATCGCGGATGGCTGGCTCCCGCTGTACTGGTCCCCCACCCGCACCGACGTCCACGAGGCGTCGCTGACGGAACTGCCGGAGAACTTCATGGTGGCGCCGATGGCACAGGTGAGGGTCTGCGACGACGTCGGCGAGGGCCTGCTGCCGGTCAAGGCGATGCTCGGCTTCTACATCGGCGGCATGGGCCACGCGACCCGCAACTTCCACGCCGACCTCATGGCGCGCATGGGGTACGAGGCGCAGGCGCGGCGCGTGCAGGAACTGTTCGCCGAGGGACGGCGCAAGGAGGCGGTGCTCGCCGTGCCGGACGCGTTCGCCGACGAGATCTCGCTCGTCGGCCCGCGCGAACGGATCGCCGAACGCCTCGACCTGTGGCGCAAGGGCCCGGTGACGGACCTCCTGGCCCTGTCCCCGGACCCTCACACGCTACGGGTGCTGGCGGAGCTCAACTAACGCCCCTGGACGGGCGACACCACGCGCGGCACCACGGACGGCACCAGGAGCCAGCCCCAGCGCCTGCGAGCCCCTACCCCTTGGCCAACTGGCCCGCCGAAGGCACCTTGTTCTTCACCTCGGCGCCGGCGCTCTTGCCCGCGTCCTTGACGCTGTTGATGATGTCGTCGAACGATCCGGAGACCGAGTCGACGCCGTCACCCTTGCGCAGCTTCTTCGGCAGGTCCTTGAGCTTGTCGATGCCGGCCGACAGCGGGGCCACGGCCTTCGACAGCGTCGGGTCGCCCTTGGCGTTGCGCTGCGCGGCCTTCAGCCGGTTGTACGTGAACGCGCCCGCGAGGCCCGCCTTGATCAGCGTGAACCTCCGGCCCTTCGCGCCCTTCTTGAACTTCCCGGCCTTCCAGGGCTTCACGATCCACTGGTACGTGGCACCGGCCGCGAGACCGGCGTTGGCCACGAAACGGGTCTTCGCGAGCTTCTGGCGCTCGGCCGGACTGCTGCTCGCCGCCGCGGGCCGCGCCACGGCCTCGGTGCTGCCGCTCTTCCCCGCGCAGGCGGTGCCGCCTGCGACGAGAGCCGTGCACAACAGTGCGGCGACGACCATCCGCCGTATCGAAAGAGACATCCCTACCACGGTCACCTCCGTGCAAGAACCCCCTCCCAGCACCCTGACCGCAACGTCACCACTCCGCCACTCGGGGCGACGCCCGCGAGATCGTCCGGGTTTCATCGAACTGGTTCGCGGTGAGACGTTCGGTATGACCTCAACACGCAGGAGCACCAGCGCGGCTCGGGCGATCGTGATCGTCGCCGATGTCATGGCCCTGATACTGGGGCTGTGGATCTTGATGTACCTGCTCGACGCCAACCGCGGCAACGACCTGGTCCGTTTCATCCACCACGCGGCGGACTGGCTCGCCGGCTGGTCCTACGACCTGTTCACCTTCGACGAGGCGTGGGCGCGGGTCGTGTCCGGGTACGGGCTGGCCGCGGTCGTCTACCTCTTGATCGGCCACACCATCGCGGGCCGCCTCCGCTGACCCCCTCACCGGGGCACCCCGACCGCCGCGGGCCCCCTGCCGACAGGGGGCCCGCACCTCTCGACAGGGACCCGCGGCTGCCCTGCGCGGGCCGAGTCACCGCCGAAGGACACCGAGCCGGCTCCGTTGCATGCCGAGGCGGCATCGTTCTTACCGGCTTCCCGTATCCGGTGGCGCTTCTCGACGTAGCATCCCGGTCAGCCCTGCACGCTGCGCGCTGCGCGCAGTATCAGTCTGCGGCCGGAATGCGCGCACTCCTTTCCCTGTCAGGAACGAATTCACCGTGACTTCAAGATTTTTGCGTTTGGCGGCCCTTCCAGTACTCACCGTCGCCCTGATAGCAGGGTGCGACAGCGCTGGTTCGACGGGTCATTTCTCTCGTCCGAGCAAGAGCAGCAGTGCACCTCGACAATCCCCATCGGACCCTGGCGAGGCGGCTGAAAAAGTCAAAGAGGATCTGGAGAGACAGGTTTCGGCGGACGAGCAGAAGTACGGAACTGGTACGGAATCGCCTTGCTCGACCTCCTCGCCTCGCATGTTCACAGCAGCATGCAGTGCAGCAGCTCACGCGACGAACGCCGATGCCGGCCTTGCCCTGCGCGAGATCGGAGTGCGCACCGGTTACACGACGTTGTCCACCACGGCGCACAAACTTCAGGAAGCCACGCGTACATACGACCGACAAGCATGCGCGAGCAATCCCACTGCCGCAGGCACACGGGAGTCGTGCAGGAAGTCGGCCGCTGTCATAAGCCAGGGGTTCCAGGATCTGCGTGACGGAAGCGTCCTGGCTTTGGCAGGTAAGTAGCTCGAGCCGGATGATGTCGAGCACACCCGAGATAGGTATTACCTGTGGGGATCAGATTTACCGAGGACGACTTCGGCATCACGCATCTAGCCTCTATGTTCCATCAAGACTGGAGGCTATCGGGGAGCGCACGCGATGTGGTCATAAGCTACGTCGCCCAGACGTCAGATCCGTTTGTGCTCGCACTCGCCGAGGATGCACTCAGACTGGCATCCAGCGGTGACGCTGACACTGTCGCCACCCTCTGGGAATGTGCAACTGGCTCCTTTCATCGCCTCAACGGCGCGGTCAGTGGATTGGACTGGTTCCGAGAAGTTGCAGATATCTGCGAAAGGGCCCTCACTCAAGCCGGCGTACACGCAAACCTCGAAGTCGGTGAAAGTGCGTACGGTGCCTTCACGGGCAGGGTTGTCGCGGAGATCGACGAGCTTGAGACTGCTCTGGATGAGGCGATCACAAACAATCCGGTGGCGAGTATCCCGAACGCCCTGCCGGCGCTGAGAGTGTGCGCCTCGGATATCTGCCCAGAACTCGCCTTTAGAGTCCTCCTGGGATTCCTCATGGAGTATTCTTGTGAGATCGACCATGATTTGTATGCGAGATTTGCAGAGCTGGGTCGCGAATTTCCCTACGGAGAATTCGTAGTCTCGCGAATTTCGTTCCTGATGCGCTAGCCCTCTCCAGGTGACGACCCTTGGCTCTGGATTAACAGAGAGTCCTTGGGTAGGCAACATGCGGCAAACCAAGAGGCCGCCATCGGCTAATCCCGATGGCGGCACATGAGACATCGCCTAAAGCAGTTGATGAACTGCCGAATGATTTCGACCGCAGGACGGTAGGGGTCCTTGATGCGGGGGTCGATCAGCTTCCCTTGTCAAGCGGACCGGGCGGCCAGTCTCATATGCTTGCCAACCTTCCCGGTCGAACTAAGCAGAATTTCGACCACGCCGAGACTCATACTGCCGCGCTCCTGAGGATGAATCCAGGCATCAGGAAAGCGGTGCTCCATATCGGACAACAAGTTTGGAATGTGTCCGGGGCGTGACGGTTGTGCGGCAAGGATTGAAGACATACTCCCGGAGGGAGCGCAGTTGTGGGTGAACTCAAACGGTCGGAAATATGGACCGTTCACCGGTAATGCGAACTAGAGATCCTAGATAGGGATTGGCCCGGCCTGCATCTCGTACAGGCCGGGCCAATCCTTCTTTTGGCGTTCAGTGCTGCTGAAAGTTGATTTATCGCAGGAACTCTGGGAGGTCGTCCCATTTGGACTCCTGCGGTTCGACTGACGTGTAGCTCATCCAGGGAACACCAGCGAGGTTGGACAGTGACTCAAGGGCATCTGAAGAAGGCGCTGCAATGGTCACATCGAACCGGCGGATCGTGTCGCTCGGGCCGCTCGTCATGCTGTCGGACACCTGCGCGAGCAGGCCGGTTCCCACGAGAATTCTGACGTCCGCGGAGGGCCAACGCCAGTGCGGTAGTGGAAGCGGGCTGACCTCGGAGGCAATTCGAGAGAGAACTTCTTCGGTGATGTTCTCGACGTACATCTGGCAGGGTGCCCCGACAATCGCTTCGAACACCGTCGCATGGAGGAGGAATTCTGAAAGTGTTTCGCCCGTAGGTGCCCAAGGTTCATGGTCTGAACCTGGCTGTCGATCGAATACGATTGGGTCGTCACCGTTAATGTTGGTGGACCACGTCCAGCATCCTTGGTTCTCAACCCAGAAGACCAGCTTCCCGTCCTCGATCTCCAGCTCGCTCGGGTCAAGAGGATGATTGAGAGTGGTCACGGGCGTGGACCATTGTGAGGCGATTTCATGCCAAGCCCTCAGCGGAAGTGGCATTTTGGCAGCGCCCAGATTTGCGGAAATGGGCCGGTCTGGGTCGCCGTACCACCGTGTCAAAAACCTACTGAGACTCTCGCTGGTGATATTAAGCAGTTCCTCCATGCGCTTAGTATGCATCACGTGTGCGCGCCCTCATTCGCGGCATGTGCAGACTTGAGCCCCATCGGCAGCTGTCCGACGGAGCTCTTGTGATGGGTGACGGCAGTAGTGGTCTGCTTAGGTGGCTCGCCCCGTGGGCTCTGCCGACGCAGCGTCTGCGATGGCCGGTTACATGTCCGAACGACTGGATGGAACGGCGACGGTAGGCCTCGACCACGCTTCAGCAGAGCTTGCTGCGGATGTACTTTCCCGACTGCCCGGTGACCGCTAGCAGATGTTGCGGAACCGCAGGGCGCGTCGCGTGCTCGGAGCGCCGGGGCGCGCCGTGCCCGGGACCGGGACGGGTGCGCCCGGCGCCGGGCCGACGCCCCCGGAGGGGGCGGGACGGTGGGAGC
>NZ_WWIA01000981.1 GCF_009870065.1 Streptomyces sp. SID5785
CTGCCGTGGTACTCCACCTCGTTCATCGACGGGTGGAAGAACAGCGTCAGGTACACACCCGTGAGGATGATGATGATGAAGCTGTACATGCAGATCTCGCCGAGCATGAAGGACCAGTGGTCCGGAAAGATCTTGCGCATGTTGGACTTGGCCAGGGAGTAGATCCCCAGACGGCCGTCGGCCCAGTCGGCGACACGCTCGCCGGCCGGCGCCTTCTCGCGGGAAGGCGCCTCGTTGGTGGTCGTAGTACTCATCCGCGCTCCCAGAAGGCAGGACCGACGGGCTCGTCGAAGTCGCCGAGCGCCTCGAGGTGGCCCTCGGAGTCGACACCGATGCGCAGCTGCGGCAGTGCGTGACCGGCCGGACCGAAGATCACCCGCGCGCCGTCGGAGAGGTCGAAGGTGGACTGGTGGCAGGGGCACAGCGCGTGGTGCGTCTGCTGCTCGTACAGGGAGATCGGGCAACCGACGTGGGTGCAGATCTTCGAGTACGCCACGATGCCCTCGTGGGACCACTCGAGCTCGCGCTTGTCCTTGATGTTCTCCGGCTGGATCCGGACGAGCATCAGGGCGGCCTTGGCGATCTCGGTCTGGAACTCGTGGTCGTCCTCCTCCAGGCCCTCGGGCTTGGCGAAGGTGAGCGAGCCGACCGGGATGTCCGAGGGACGCAGCGGCTCGTTCGTGTTCATGTTGACGAGCTTGAGGCCCTTCTTCCACATCGTGCTGCGGAGCTTCTTCTCGGGCAGCGGCCCGAGGTCGCGCAGCAGGACCACGCCGGAGAGCGGCACCAGGGCCAGCGCACCGAAGAGCGTGTTGCGGATGAGCTTGCGGCGGCCGAACTGCGACTCGCGCGCACCGTCGGCGAAGTCCGACAGGACCTGCGCCTTGACCTCGGGCTCGGCCTCGATCGCGTGACGCTCCGAGGCGACCTCGACGTCCGACATCAGGGTGCGGGCCCAGTGGACCGCGCCCGCGCCGATGCAGAACAGGGCCACGCCCAGCGTCGTGCCCAGCGCGAAGTTCAGCGCGCTGATGTGGCCGAGCGGGAAGACGTAGATGCTCTTGTCGACGTCGAGGGTGACGTACGAGGCGATGAAGCCGATCGTGGCCAGCATCGAGAGCGTGAACAGGAACGCGACCGTGCGCTCGGACCGCCGGGCGGCCCGCTCGTCGATGTCCTGGACGCGGTGCTCGTGCTCGGGCAGGCCCGGGTCGGCGAAGGGGTCGTCCTTCACCGCGACCGAGCCGTGCTGCTCGGCAGCCTGCTCGGAGGGCAGGTTCTCTTCTGGAATGTCTTGGCTACTCATGACTTCTTGGCCTTTGCGGTCCGAGCGGCGACCCAGATGGCGACGGCGATCAGGGCGCCGAGACCGAAGATCCACGCGAACAGACCCTCGCTGACGGGGCCGAGCCCGCCGAGCTTGAGGCCACCGGGGCTCTCGGACTTGTCACCGTTGACCGTGTCGAGGTACGCGATGATGTCCTTCTTGTTCTGCTTGGTCATCGTCGTGTCCGGGAAGGACGGCATGTTCTGCGGGCCGGTCTGCATGGCCTCGTAGATGTGCTTCGGGTCGACGCCCTCGAGCGTCGGCGCGAACTTGCCGTGCGTCAGCGCGCCACCCTCGCCGGTGAAGTTGTGGCACTGGGCGCAGTTGGTGCGGAACAGCTCGCCACCCTTGGCGATGTCCGCGCCTTCCGGGTTGTAGTCCTTCTTGGTCGGCGCGACCGGACCGGCACCCAGCGAGGCGACGTACGCCGCGAGCTGGTCGATCTCGGCCTGGCTGTAGATGACCTTCTTGCGCGGGATCTGCGCGCCCGGCTGCTGGGCCGGCATACGGCCGGTGCCGACCTGGAAGTCGACGGCGGCAGAGCCGACGCCCACGAGGCTCGGACCGTCGGTGGTGCCCTGACCGCCGGTTCCGTGGCAGCTGGCGCAGCCGACGGAGTAGAGCTTCTTGCCCTCGTCGATGGCGAGGGACTGGGCGGTCTCATCGGCCTGCGCCTTGCTCGCGGGCGCGAACGCGGCGTACAGCCCCCCGGTGGCCGCCAGCGCGAGGAGTAGGACGACGACCGCCGCCAGCGGATGGCGTCGTCGTGCGGAGAGCTTTTTCACGGATTACCCCGGTGTCAGGATCTTCTGCGTCGGTGCTGCGGGAACGGTTCGGGCCTGTGCCCGATTCTGTGATCTTCCGGTCTACTTGATCAGGTAGATCGTGGCGAAGAGGCCGATCCAGACGACGTCGACGAAGTGCCAGTAGTAGGACACGACGATGGCGGCGGTCGCCTGCTCGTGGGTGAACCTCCGGGCCGCGTACGTCCTGCCGAGGACGAACAGGAAGGCGATGAGCCCGCCTGTCACGTGCATGCCGTGGAAGCCGGTGGTCAGGTAGAAGACCGAGCCGTACGGGTCGGAGGAGAGCGAGAGCCCGTCCTTCTTGACCAGCTCGGTGTATTCGAACACCTGACCGCCGATGAAGATCGCACCCATGATGAAGGTGACGATGAACCACATCCGGAGCTTCTTCACGTCACCGCGCTCGGCGGCGAACACGCCGAGCTGACAGGTGAGAGAGGAGAGCACCAGGATCGTGGTGTTCGTCGCCGAGAACGGAAGGTTCAGGCTCGAGGCCATTTCCTTCCAGTGCTCCGGTCCCGTCACCGATCGCAGGGTGAAGTACATCGCGAAGAGGGCCGCGAAGAACATCAGCTCGGAACTCAGCCAGATGATGGTTCCGACGCTGGTGAGGTTCGGTCGATTGACCGACGGGTGCGCGTGCCCGGTTTCTACTGTCGTTGCTGTCGCCACGACCGACATTATGTCGGTCGCTTATCTCGCCCTCACCCCGGGGGGTGCCGTTCGGAGTGTCTGACCCTCGTGTCCAGCCCATATGGCCCATCGAAGTGCCGCCTACGGCCCATCGGAGGCGTGTGCGAACCGGTGTTGACGGGGTGTCGGGAGGAGTAGGCTCCGGCGCAACCGAACGACGCCGAAGTCTCGGAGGAACGATGCAGTCGACCGCGACGGTCCTGGTCTACAGCGACGACGCCAACACGCGCGAGCAGGTCCGCCTCGCGACCGGCCGCAGGCCCGCATCCGACGTCCCGGAGGTCCGGTTCGTGGAGTGCGCGACGCTCCCGGCCGTCCTCAAGGAGCTGGACCGCGGCGGGATCGACGTCTGTGTGCTCGACGGCGAGGCCGTCCCCGCGGGCGGCATGGGCGTGTGCCGGCAGATCAAGGACGAGATCTTCCGCTGCCCGCCGGTGCTCGTGCTCATGGGACGCCCTCAGGACGCCTGGCTGGCCACCTGGAGCCGCGCGGAGGCCGCGGTGACCCTTCCGGTCGAGCCGGTGGAGTTCGCGGCCGCTCTGGCGGGCCTGCTGCGTTCCCGGCTCGCCGTCGGCGCCTAGGCGGGCCGCGGGAGTCCGGAGGAGGCCCGCTCGGAACGGGCGACTCCCGTACGCCGGCGGCGTACGGGAGTCGGAAGTGTCACATCTCAGACCTGCGGGCTGAGCCGTGCCTTCTGCACCGGTGCGGGCTTCTTGCTGTTGGTCAGGGCGCTGCCCTCCTGCCACTTCTTCCAGCTGACGTTCCAGTCGCCGAAGCCGTTGCCGAACGGGTCCATGTCCTCGCCGTTGCTGTTGACGACCTTCACGATGTCGCCCTCGCGGACGGTGTCGAAGAACCAGGACGCGTTGTCGGTGCTCATGCCCGTGCAGCCGTGGCTGACGTTCTCGGCGCCCTGCGAGCCCGTGGACCAGGGCGCGGCGTGCACGTACTCGCCGCTCCAGGTGACCCGGGTCGCGTAGTACACCGGCAGGTCGTACGAGTCCGAGGAGCCCTCGGAGATGCCGATGCTGGTCCCCCGCATCCGCACGTAGTACTCCTTGCCGAGCACGACCTTGATGCCGTTGCGCGTCTCGAAGCCGGGCTTGCCGGTGGTCACCGGGATCTCGTTGATGGCCTCGCCGTTGCGGTACACCGTCATCTCGTGCGAGGCGGCGTCCGTGATCGCCTCTATCCGGTCCCCCGTGGTGATGGTCAGCGGCTTGCTCTCGCCGCCCCACAGGGAGTCGGTGACCTTGATGCCCTTGAGGTTGCTGCGGGCCGTGATGGTGGCGCCCGTCGGCCAGTACTTCTCGGGCCGGTAGTGCAGCGTCTTGCTGTCCACCCAGTACCAGGCGCCGCCGTCGGCCGCGGGCTGCGACTCGACCTTCAGGGCCCGCTCGACGACCGCGCGGGCCGCGGGGTCCTTGATCGGCTTGTTCAGCTCGGCCGTGATCGGCTGGCCGACGCCGTACTTGCCGCCCTTGGGCCCGAAGGTGACCTTGAGGTTCTTCTCCTTGGTCGGCTTGCCGGTCTCGAAGGTGAGGACCTTGCGGCCGGGCGCCCCGTCCTCGTCCTCGGTGCTGACGCGCACCGTGTACGTGGTCTCTGCGGCCAGCGGGGTGGTCGTGTGCCACCTGCGGCCGTCGGCGGAGAGTTCGCCCGCCACGTAGCGCCCCTGGGCGTCCGTGGCCGTCACGTCGGTGATGCGGCCCTCGTCGTCGGACGTGATCTCCAGCGGCTTGTCGGGGTCCGCCTTCTTCTTGCCCTCGGGGCCGTTGAAGGTGATCTGGCTCGCCGCGTCGTACGGCTGGGCGGAGAGCGGATGGCCGGAGCTGCCGCAGGCCGTGACGCCCGCACCGAGTGCGGCCACCAGCACGGAGCTGCCAACAACCGAGACTATGCGCGGTGAGTGGTTCATGAACTCACCGTAGGTACGTTCCCGCGGCGCGGCGCGCCGAGTGAGCCGCTCGGGGCATGCCGCGACACGCCGAGGGGCCCGGACGCTCCGTCAGGAGTGTCCGGGCCCCTCGGGCACGGGAGTTCGGAACCTCGTGGTGCTACTGGTTCTGGTTCTCGCCGCGGTAGTACTCGAAGACCCAGCCCCACAGGCCGAACATGATCACGGGGGCGGAGAAGTACAGCAGCCACCAGCCGAAGACCACGCCCAGGAAGGCCAGGGCGCCACCGACGGCCAGCGAGAGCGGCTGCCAGGAGTGCGGGCTGAAGAAGCCCACCTCACCGGCGTCGTCGGAGACCTCGGCCTCCTTGTTGTCCTGGGCGCCGGTGTCGACCCGCCGGGCCGTGAAGGCCAGGTAGTAGCCGACCATGATGCACAGGCCGAACGCCAGGAAGAGTGCCGTGGTACCGGCCGGCTCCTTCGACCACACGCCGTAGACACCGGCCATGATCAGGACGAAGAGGCTCAGCCAGATGAACATCTTGCCTTGGACCTTCACTTGCCGGCCTCCTTGGTGCCGCCGGCGAGCGCCTTACCACCGTGGCCGGAGTTCTCCAGCTGGTCGAGGGCCGCGATCTCCGGGTGGTGCAGGTCGAACGCCGGCGATTCCGAGCGGATGCGCGGCAGCGTGAGGAAGTTGTGCCGCGGCGGCGGGCAGGACGTCGCCCACTCGAGCGAGCGGCCGAAGCCCCACGGGTCGTCCACCTCGATCTTCTTGCCGTACTTGGCCGTCTTCCAGACGTTGTAGAGGAACGGCAGGATCGACAGACCGAGCAGGAACGAGGCGATCGTCGAGATCGTGTTCAGCGCGGTGAAGCCGTCGGCGGCGAGGTAGTCCGCGTAACGACGCGGCATGCCCTCGACACCCAGCCAGTGCTGCACCAGGAACGTGCCGTGGAAGCCCACGAACAGCGTCCAGAAGGTGATCTTGCCGAGCCGCTCGTCCAGCATCTTGCCGGTGAACTTCGGCCACCAGAAGTGGAAGCCGGCGAACATCGCGAAGACGACGGTTCCGAAGACGACGTAGTGGAAGTGCGCCACCACGAAGTACGAGTCGGAGATGTGGAAGTCCAGCGGCGGCGCCGCCAGGATCACGCCGGTCAGACCACCGAAGGTGAAGGTGATCAGGAAGCCGATCGCCCAGAGCATCGGTGTCTCGAAGGACAGTGAGCCCTTCCACATCGTTCCGATCCAGTTGAAGAACTTCACGCCGGTCGGTACGGCGATGAGGAACGTCATGAAGGAGAAGAACGGAAGCAGCACGCCACCCGTGACGTACATGTGGTGCGCCCACACCGTCACGGAGAGACCGGCGATGGCGATCGTCGCGCCGATGAGGCCCGAGTAGCCGAACATCGGCTTTCTCGAGAACACCGGGATCACTTCGGAAATGATGCCGAAGAACGGCAGGGCGATGATGTACACCTCTGGGTGTCCGAAGAACCAGAAGAGGTGTTGCCACAGCAACGCTCCGCCATTGGCGGCGTCGAACACATGGGCACCGAACTTGCGGTCCGCCTCCAGGGCGAACAGCGCGGCGGCCAGGACCGGGAAGGCCAGCAGGACGAGGACACCGGTCAGCAGCACGTTCCACACGAAGATCGGCATGCGGAACATGGTCATGCCCGGAGCGCGCATGCAGATGATCGTGGTGATGAAGTTGACCGAGCCGAGGATCGTGCCGAAGCCGGAGAAGGCCAGACCCATGATCCACATGTCGGCGCCGATGCCCGGCGAGCGGACGGCGTCCGACAGCGGGCTGTAGGCGAACCAGCCGAAGTCGGCCGCACCCTGCGGGGTGAGGAAGCCGGCGACGGCGATCAGCGAGCCGAACAGGTACAGCCAGTAGGCGAACATGTTCAGTCGCGGGAAGGCGACGTCGGGCGCGCCGATCTGCAGCGGCATGATCCAGTTCGCGAAGCCCGCGAACAGCGGCGTCGCGAACATCAGCAGCATGATCGTGCCGTGCATCGTGAACGCCTGGTTGAACTGCTCGTTCGACATGATCTGGTTGCCGGGACGAGCCAGTTCGGCGCGCATGAAGAGCGCCATCAGTCCGCCGATGCAGAAGAACGCGAACGACGTGACCAGGTAAAGCGTACCGATGGTCTTGTGGTCAGTGGTCGTCAGCCACTTGATCACGACATTGCCGGGCCGCTTGGGCCGTACCGGCAGCTCGTTCTCGTACGAGTCGTCTGCTGCCGCGGCACCCTGGGGTTCGTTGAGGATGCTCACGTTGTCTTCGTCTCCCGGTTCTTCTCGTGGTCCGTCTGGGCGATGCCAGCCGGGACGTAACCGGTCTGCCCCTTCTTCGCGAGGTCCTTGAGGTGCTGCGCGTACTTCTCCGGGGAGACGACCTTCACGTTGAACAGCATCCGGGAGTGGTCGACGCCGCAGAGCTCGGCGCACTTGCCCAGGAAGGTCCCCTCCTTGTTGGGGGTCACCTCGAAGGAGTTGGTGTGGCCCGGGATGACGTCCTGCTTCATGAGGAACGGCACCACCCAGAAGGAGTGGATGACGTCACGCGAAGTGAGGACGAACCGGACCTTCTCCCCCTTGGGGAGCCAGAGGGTCGGGCCGGGGTTGTTGGTCTGCGGGTTCCGCGTACCAGGGGTACCGACCTCGTAGACACCGCCGGCGGCGGCCGGGAAGTCGTCCTTGAAGCGCTGCGGGATCGCAGACAGCTCCTCGGACGTCTTCGCGTCGCCGCTCACGCCGGGCACCTTCTCGACGTAGTTGAAGCCCCAGCTCCACTGGTAGCCGACCACGTTGATGGTGTGCGCGGGCTTGTCGTCGAGCTTCAGAAGCTCCGACTCGTCGCGCGCGGTGAAGTAGAAGAGGACCGAGACCACGATGAGGGGAACCACCGTGTACAGCGCCTCGAGAGGCATGTTGTACCGGGTCTGAGTCGGAACCTCGATCTTGGTGCGGCTGCGCCGGTGGAAGATGATGCTCCACAGGATCAGACCCCACACCAGCACGCCCGTGGCGAGCGCTGCCGCCCACGAGCCCTGCCAGAGGGAGAGGATCCGGGGACCTTCTTCCGTGACCGGAGTGGGCATACCAAGGCGAGGGAAGTCCTTGTATGTGCAACCGGTAGCGGTTACCAGGATCAGGCCCGCAGTCAGCACCTGCGGCAGCTTCCGCCGCATCGGGCGCCGCGACGAGCGGTCGGAGCCGTTGGGACTCACGTAGCGCCTTCCCGAGAGTCTCGCCCGCGCTCTTTGGTTGGCTACGGCCGCCATCTCGCTGGTCGCTCGCCGCCCTGGCACACGGGCAGGGGTTTGGATGTTTATGCGGACCAAACCCTACTGGACGCTATTTGGGGTCGCGCGGGGAGGGTGCCTAACGCGCCGCGGGTCACTCCGAAGGGTGGGATCCCGGGGCTGGATCTGGTTTCTGACGGGGGGTTTGGGGGGTGTTTGGGCAGGTGTTCGAGGCTCGGCGCGCCGTCGCGGCCGCTCGGGCACCGCGGCGGAGCCGGTGGTCGTGCGGGGTCTTAGCGTGGGGGCGTGGGTTACTTCGATGTTGCTTCGGGCGCGCCGCTCCATGACGTGGCGCGCCAGGCGTTGCTGGCCTCCCTCGACGAGGGGTGGGCGGATCCGGCGCGCCTGTACCGGGAGGGGCGGCGGGCGCGGCTGCTGCTCGACGCCGCCCGGGAGGCCGCCGCGGAGGCGGTGGGCTGCCGGCCGGACGAGCTCGTTTTCACGCCGTCCGGAACGCGTGCGGTGCACGAGGGTGTGGCGGGGGCGCTCGCCGGTCGCCGGCGCGCCGGGCGGCGCCTGACCGTCTCGGCGGTGGAGCACTCCGCCGTGCTCCATTCGGCCGCGGCCCATCAGGGCGCGGGCGGCGTGGTCGACGAGGTGGGCGTGGACCGGACGGGCGCGGTCGCCGCGGCCGGGTTCGCCGCCGCGCTGCGGCCCGACACGGCGCTGGCCGCGCTGCAGTCCGCCAATCACGAGGTGGGCACGGTTCAGCCGGTCGAGGAGGTCGCCGAGGCGTGCCGGGCGGCGGGGGTGCCGCTGTTCGTGGACGCCGCGCAGTCGCTGGCCTGGGGGCCGGTGCCGGGGCCGTGGTCGCTGCTGGCCGGGAGCGCGCACAAGTGGGGCGGTCCGGCGGGGGTCGGGCTGCTCGTCGTCCGTAAGGGAGTGCGGTTCGCGCCGCAGGGGCCCGCCGACGAACGGGAGTCGGGGCGGGCGGCCGGGTTCGAGAACATCCCGGCGATCGTCGCCGCGGCGGCCTCCCTGCGCGCGGTGCGGGCCGAGGCGGCGGCGGAGGCGGCGCGGCTGCGGGAGCTGACCGCGCGGATCCGGGCGCGGGTGCCGGAGCTGGTACCGGACGTCGAGGTCGTCGGCGATCCGGAGAACCGGCTTCCGCATCTGGTGACGTTCTCCTGTCTCTATGTCGACGGGGAGACCGTGCTGCACGAGCTGGACCGCGCCGGGTTCTCCGTGTCGTCCGGATCGTCCTGCACGAGCAGCACGCTGACGCCCAGCCACGTGCTGCGCGCCATGGGCGTGGTGAGCGAGGGGAACGTCCGGGTCTCGCTGCCGCTCGGGGTGGCGGCCGCCGAGGTGGACCGGTTCCTGGAGGTGCTGCCCGGGGTGGTGCGCGGGGTGCGCGAGACGCTGGGGGCGCCGGTCGCCGGGCCGGCCGGGTCGGCGGAGGCGGTGACCGTGGACGCGCTGGGGATGACGTGCCCGCAGCCCGTGATCGAGCTGGCCCGGGCGATGTCCTCCGTCCAGATCGGCGGGACGGTCACGGTGATCGCCGACGACGAGGTCGCCGCGGTCGACATCCCGGCCTGGTGCTTCACCCAGGGCCACGCGTACGAAGGCTCTGCACCGGGCCGAGATGGCGCCACCTCCTACGTGGTACGGCGGGCCAAGTAGCCCCGTAAGGGGCGCGGGGAACTGCGCGCTCGGCCACAGAAATGCCGCGGACGCGTCTGCTCATGCACCGAGCAGACGCGTCCGCGGCTTTCGTCGTGGCTGGTCGCGCAGTTCCCCGCGCCCCTTTCGGGGCCGATCTCACCCGGAGATCCGCGGCGCCGCCGGCGGGGCCTCAGCTCAGGAAACCCTCGACCTCGGCGGCAGCCTCGTCACCGTAGGCCTTCTTGAAGCGCTCCATGAAGGCCGCGCGGCGCAGTTCGTACTCCTGGGTGCCCAGGGTCTCGATGACCAGCGTGGCGAGCATGCAGCCGATCTGCGCGGCACGCTCCAGGGTGACGCCCCAGGCGAGCCCGGACAGGAACCCGGCGCGGAACGCGTCGCCGACACCGGTCGGGTCGACCTTCGCCTTCTCCTCCGGGACGCCGACCTCGATCGGGTCCTCGCCGACCCGCTCGATGCGGACCCCGCGCGAGCCGAGGGTGGTGACGCGGTGGCCGACCTTGCCGAGGATCTCGGCGTCGCTCCAGCCGGTCTTCGACTCGATGAGGCCCTTCTCGTACTCGTTGGAGAAGAGGTACGTGGCGCCTTCGAGCAGGGTGCGGATCTCGTCGCCGTCCATGCGCGCGATCTGCTGCGAGAAGTCCGCGGCGAACGGGATGCCCCGGCTGCGGCACTCCTCGGTGTGGCGCAGCATGCCCTCCGGGTCGTCGGCGCCGATGAGGACGAGGTCGAGGCCGCCCACGCGGTCCGCGACGGTCTTCAGCTCGATGAGACGGGCCTCGCTCATGGCGCCGGTGTAGAAGGAGCCGATCTGGTTGTGGTCGGCGTCCGTCGTGCACACGAAGCGGGCGGTGTGCAGGGTCTCCGAGATCCGGACCGACGCGGTGTCGACGCCGTGCCGGTCCAGCCAGGCGCGGTACTCGTCGAAGTCCGAGCCGGCCGCGCCGACCAGGACCGGCGCGGTGCCGAGCTGGCCCATGCCGAACGCGATGTTGGCGCCGACGCCGCCCCGGCGCACGTCGAGGTTGTCGACGAGGAAGGACAGGGAGACCGTGTGCAACTGGTCGGCGACGAGCTGGTCGGCGAAGCGGCCGGGGAAGGTCATCAGGTGGTCGGTGGCGATGGAGCCGGTGACTGCGATTCGCACGGCGAGGTCACGCTTCCTGGGGAGGGAGGGATTGACGCTTCACGCTACCGGGTCGAAGACCTGGCCTGAAGTGCGGAAACTACCCGATAGTAGGGCTTTTTTCGTGTGACCTGTCGTGCATACGGTGCCGTCATGACGTACGACGTGTCGCATCTGACGCAGGACGGGCTCGCGGCGCTGCGCGGCGACTGCGCCCGCATGGTTCCGCACTGGGTGACGCCCCTGGCGCCGTGGGAGACGGAGCGGAGGGTCCCGGCGGTGACGGGGCCGCTGTCGGCGCGGATCCACGGGGTCGTGGTGCCCGCTTCGTCGGCGCGGCTGATCGATTCCATGGCCGGATTCGGCGACTGAGGCGGCCGAGGAGACACCACCGGGGAACCGCGCGCGCCGCTGCCGCGTCACATCGCTGTCCCGTACGGCTCTCCCCCATCGAGGGGAGACGGGATACGACGGGACGACGCGGCAGGCGAAGGAGCGATGCGGTGAGTACCGAAGAGCAGACGCAGGACCGGCCCCGGCGGCGGACGACGCTGGCGGTCGCCTCGGTCGCGGCGGCTGTCCTCCTCGCCGGTGGCGGCGGCGCGTACCTCGCGACCAGCGCCTCCTCCGGCGGCGGCAAGGACACCCCGGCCGGACCGGCCGGTGACGGCACTCCCCCGCCGCTCGCCCTGGACGGCTACACGCAGGGCGGCGCCCCCGGCACGTCGAACGGGATCGCGCCCGGCGAGCCCGATCCGAACGGCACGCGCTACCGGGCGGCGTCCCCGCTGCCGAAGGGACCCGGGGACGCTCCGGTGTACCGGGCGGACGGCCGGGTCACGGCCGCCGAGGTGCGCGCGCTCGCCGAGGCACTCGACGTCGAGGGCACGCCCCGGCTGGAGGACGGCGCGTGGCGGCTCGGTCCGGCGAACGACGGCTCGGGCCCGACGCTGCGGGTGGACCGTGAGGCACCGGGCACCTGGACGTACGCGCAGCACGCACCGTCGGCAGGGCACAAGTGCGCGGGTGTGGCGAAGTGTTCCGACCCGGCAGGCTCCGGCAGCGAGAAGGACGCGGTGAGCGAGGCGGCCGCGAAGAAGGCGGCGGCGCCGGTCCTCGAGGCGCTCGGCCAGGACGACGCGGCGCTGGACGCGGGCCAGTTGATGGGCGCGACGCGGGTCGTGAACGCGGACCCGGAGGTCGGCGGCCTGCCGACGTACGGCTGGTCGACCGGGATCCAGATCGGCGCCGACGGCCGGGTGAGCGGCGGCAGCGGCCGGCTGAAGGCGCCGGTGAAGGGCGACACGTATCCGACGGTGAGCGCGGACAAGGCGCTGGAGCGGATGAACGGCGCGTCGGCGCCCGGGAAGCGGGCGTCCGTCGGCGGGTGCGCGAGTGCCGCGCCGCTGGTCGGCGAGAGCGCGGGCACGGAGCAGGGGTCCGGCTGCACTCCGTCGTCGCCGCGGCCGCCTGCCTCGACGACGACGGCGGTCACCGGGGCCACGTTCGGGCTCGCCGCGCAGCACGTCCGGGGGCGGCAGGTGCTCGTCCCGTCCTGGCTGTTCGAGGTGAAGCCGGCCGGGGCGACGACCGCGACCACCGTGACGCATCCGGCGGTGGCGCCCGAGTTCCTGGTGGCGCCGTCGAGCGCGTCCGGCTCACCGGCGCCGAGTGCGTCCGGGGGCACGCCCGGGGCGGGCGAGCACAGCGACGTGAAGGTGACGGGGTACGAGGCCGCGGGCAAGACGCTCACCCTGCACTTCAGCGGCGGGGTCTGCGCGACCTACGCGGCGAGCGCGGACGAGTCCGGCGGCCGGGTGTCGGTGAAGGTGACCGCGACCCAGAAGAAGGGCAGCGTCTGCATCATGATGGCCAAGTCCTACACGCTCGACGTGACGCTCGACGATCCGCCGGCCGGGCGGAAGATCGTCGGCACGGACGGCCACCGGGTCCCGGCGGCGCAGCAGAACGCGCCGGGCGGGGTGAAGCCCGCGCCGCGCGGCTGACCCGCACGGCGGCGCAGACGCGTGATGGCCCGGCCCCCCGCGTCGGGGGCCGGGCCATCACGCGTCGTGCTGCTGCTCAGCTGAAGGAATCGCCGCAGGCGCAGGAGCCCGTGGCGTTCGGGTTGTCGATCGTGAAGCCCTGCTTCTCGATGGTGTCGACGAAGTCGATGGACGCGCCGCCCAGGTACGGGGCGGACATGCGGTCGGTGACGACCTTGACGCCACCGAAGTCCTTGACGACGTCACCGTCGAGCGAGCGCTCGTCGAAGAACAGCTGGTACCGCAGGCCGGAGCAGCCACCCGGCTGAACAGCGACCCGCAGGGCCAGGTCCTCGCGGCCTTCCTGGTCGAGCAGAGCCTTGACCTTGGCCGCGGCGGCGTCGCTCAGGATGATGCCGTCGCTGACGGTGGTGGTCTCGTCCGATACGGACATCTACATCTCTCCCGGGTTGTACGGAGACTGCTTGCCGACCATTGCAACCGGCAAATGCCCGGATCCATTCCGGATCCCGTCGGGCTTTCGTACTTCTTCTTTCATGCTCGCACACGGGCCGCGGACGGGGCACCGGACGGCCGAGGCGGATTGCGTCACATCGACATGATGAGTGTCGTCAAACTGACGTGAACCACGTATGATAGATAGCGTCATTTCGACGAAAAGTCGTTCTGTAGATGAGAAAGGGTGCGTGACGTGACCACGGCCCAGACCCCCCAGGCCCCTGTCGACCTGGACGTTTCCCCCACTCCGCTGGCTCTGCTGCTGCTCGGCCGGGAGGCCGACGCCCAGAGCGAGCGCGGCGTGGAGTGCCCCGGCGACCTCCCCTCGCCCTCCGACCCGGACCTGGTGGAGCGGGCCCGCGCGGCCAAGGAGAAGCTCGGCGACAAGGTGTTCGTGCTCGGGCACCACTACCAGCGCGACGAGGTCATCCAGTTCGCCGACGTCACCGGCGACTCCTTCAAGCTGGCCCGCGACGCCGCCGCCCGGCCCGAGGCCGAGTACATCGTCTTCTGCGGTGTCCACTTCATGGCCGAGTCCGCGGACATCCTCACCGGAGACGACCAGAAGGTCGTCCTGCCGGACCTCGCGGCCGGCTGCTCCATGGCCGACATGGCCACCGCCGAGCAGGTCGCCGAGTGCTGGGACGTGCTGACCGAGGCCGGGATCGCCGAGCAGGTCGTGCCCGTCTCGTACATGAACTCGTCCGCGGACATCAAGGCGTTCACCGGTCGGCACGGCGGCACCATCTGTACGTCGTCCAACGCAGAGCGGGCGCTGAACTGGGCGTTCGAGCAGGGCGAGAAGGTGCTCTTCCTGCCCGACCAGCACCTCGGGCGCAACACCGCGGTGCGGGACCTCGGCATGTCGCTCGAGGACTGCGTCGTCTACAACCCGCACCGGCCGAACGGCGGGCTGACGGCGGAGCAGCTGCGCGCCGCGAAGATGATCCTCTGGCGCGGGCACTGCTCGGTGCACGGGCGCTTCTCGCTCGACTCCGTCGAGGACGTGCGGGCGCGGATCCCCGGGGTCAACGTGCTCGTCCACCCCGAGTGCAAGCACGAGGTCGTCGCCGCGGCCGACCAGGTCGGGTCGACGGAGTACATCATCAAGGCGCTGGAGGCGGCTCCGGCCGGGTCCAAGTGGGCCATCGGCACCGAGCTGAACCTCGTGCGGCGGCTGGCCGAGCGGTTCGCCCCGGAGGGCAAGGAGATCGTCTTCCTCGACAAGACGGTCTGCTTCTGCTCGACGATGAACCGGATCGACCTGCCGCACCTGGTGTGGACGCTGGAGTCCCTCGCGGAGGGGCGGCTGGTCAACCGGATCGAGGTCGACCGGGAGACGGAGCGGTTCGCGAAGCTGGCGCTGGAGCGGATGCTGGCACTGCCGTAGCCCTGTGCCGGGCGCGCGGTCGCGTCCGCGGTTCAGTGGCATGTGCCGGTCCGGTGGGGGCTGGTCGCGCAGTTCCCCGCG